>JAOUFL010000083.1 GCA_029858245.1 Candidatus Zixiibacteriota bacterium | reverse complement strand
AGAGGAAATCACAGGCGGATCAGCTACAAATCCAGATACTATAGCCAATCACGTCTGGATCTGGGGCACAAGGACTTTAACCAGCGGATCTGGCTCAGGTACTAATCAGGTTACGGTCTATACTTTCCAATCCTCAGATTCAACACCGATTGAAGACGTTCAGGTTCAGATGCTCAACCAGGGACAGACTTCTACGGTTGGACTTTTAAA
Source organism: Candidatus Zixiibacteriota bacterium (assembly GCA_029858245.1). Lineage (GTDB taxonomy): Bacteria > Zixibacteria > MSB-5A5 > MSB-5A5 > RBG-16-43-9 > JAOUFL01. The sequence goes on along the minus strand of JAOUFL010000083.1, from coordinate 9,171 downwards.
CTCAGATTCTTTTGGTAAATCTGTTTTTGCCCAGAACGATGGTATTTATAAACTCAGGATGAAAAAGAGTGGCTGGCAGTTTACCGTGCCCGAGAGTATAATCGTTTCAGGAAATACAGCAGGCACTTTTTATGCTGACATTTTCAATCCGGGCTCTCCACCCTTACCAGAGCTATGCCGTGTATACGGCTGGATTCAGGATTTAAAAGGCGAGCCGGTGGTGGGAGCAACTGTCGAGGCAAAACTTTCGAATAGTCCTTTGAGATACCAGACAGTCCTGCTCAGCCCTTATTATAAAACCACAGCTACGGATAGTTACGGCTACTGGTCTCTTGACCTTTATCCCAATTCGAAATTAATCCCCCCGGGCACCCAGTATGATTTTACCATTTACATTCCCTATGGTACAATACTCAGATTAAAAGTTACTGTTCCGGAACAGTCAAGCTGGGAACTGGTATGGTAAAAGGGGGTTTAGACGCATAGAATACCTCTCCATGCAGGATAAATGAAACTCATTTTCTACAGGGTTAAAGGGTACAGAAATATATGGAGGTTCAAGATTATGACCTGGTCTGTTTACAAGGATTTAAGAATAGACCCTTCCAGACCTGGATGGGATAGAATGATTAAACCTGAGGAGATTGACGCATTTTTGATATCAACTCCTCTGCAGGGAATTGGAAAGGATTTGCTCAGGGTAGCTTTGGGAAATAAGGTTAACCCGATTTATATCCTGGCACATATCATACTCGAGACGGGCTGGGGAAAATCAAAAATATTTCTGGAGAAGAATAATCTGTTCGGCTTTGGAGCATTAGATAAAAACCCGATAGCTTATGCTCTGAGCTTCAGTTCGCCGGTGGAGTGCCTGGAGAAGGTGGTGAAATATATTACCAAAGAATATCTGGATGAAAAGGGGAGATACTATGCCGGTCCAAACCTTATCGGTATGAACCGGCATTATGCTTCTGATAAATCCTGGTGTTATAAGATTATGGCATTGATGAACAAGATCGGAAATTTTCTTTTCGAGAGAAGAAAGTAAGAAAAGCTGCTGGTGATTTGTTTTTCGAGGGCGTGGGCTCTCTCTAAAAAAGAGAAGGAAGAACCTGCAGTCATTGCGAACCCGCCTCTGGCGGGTGAAGCAATCCATTTACTCCATGTAGATTGCTTTGTCGTCCCGCCAATGGCGGGACTCCTCGCAATGACAGATTCAAAAAACAAAGGACAGAACCAGGTTCTGTCCCTACAAAAAAATAAAAGGAGGTTTTATGTTTAATGCTTCATTAATCCCCCTTTCCATATTCTCTACAGTCGGTGGTTGGGTTCTGTCCGGGATCGGGGCTTTAATCACTCTGGTGGTTGCCTGGCTGGCAAAACAATATCTTCTGCCTTACCTTTCCACTGAGAGAAAAAGGAAGATGGCAACCTATATCCTTCTGATCGCAGATGAGGTCACGGATTATTTCAGGCTGAAATATCCAAAACTAAAGTGGACTGAATGGCTGGACCAGGCAATCGATAAAATCATAGATATAACCGGTGCCACTAAAGAGGTAGCTTCCAGAGCTGCTCAGGCAGCCATTGCCCGGAAAGTCAATTGACATAAAACGGTTACTTTGGTAAAGGGGCGTTTGAAATATTGCAGGGGTTCAATCCTCCAAAGACGGATGAATTCCTGCAAAACTTCACCCCCGCCTCTGGCAGGATTTTCAACCTATCCCTCTCCTTAATAAGGAGAGGGGATTATATTCGATTTTCCCACTTGATTTTCCCCCCCTCTTTGATTATCTATGCAACAAGATTTTGATTTAGGGAAGTTTACTAAAATTTAAAATAAGTTATTGATGTAATCTCAAGGGAGATTTTGATGAAAAAGATTTTCTTTTCGCTGGGACTGCTTTTAATCTTCAGCATTCAAAGCTGTTTTGCCTCTTCCCTGGATATCCCTGCAAAGGGGTACGGTATAAGCTTTGGGAATTCAAAAAAGCTTACCGGAATTCGTTTGAACTTTGTGGATGAGGGAGTGGAAAAAGTCACCGGAATTAATCTCACCTTCTGGAAACCGAAGGATAACCTGGAATTTCAGATGAACGGCTTTGCCTTTGGGCTGTTTGGTCCAAAGGCAATGACAATAAACGGCCTGGCTTTGGGAGGTGTGGGTGTGGTAGCTCAACAGGTGAATGGGGGTTCCCTGGGATTAATAGGTATGACCACCACGGTGATAAATGGAGTTGCCATTGGAGGTATTGGGATTTTCAATGGAAGTTTTAAGGGGGTAGCTATTGGTGGATTTGGTATGGTAAATGGAGAGTTCAAGGGGATAGGAGTTGGAGGGATTGGAGTAGCTAACGAGAATCAACTGGGTATTGCTATTGGAGGTATCGGGGTGATAGGTGAAGATTTAGCCGGGGTCTCAGTAGGAGGAATAGGAGTAGCGGCACATAACAGTATCAAGGGAATTGCCATAGGTGGATACGGTATTGGTTCCAGTAAAATTTCCGGGATTGCCATTGCAGGATTAAGAATTAAAACTAAGGAGCTTAAGGGGGTAGGAATTGGAGCATATTGCAGGGTAAAACGAGAGTTAAAGGGATTGACTGTAGGAATTTTCAATCATGCTGAAAATTTGAACGGGATTCAAATCGGGCTGCTGAATTACTGCAAGAACAACCCCAAGTATTTAAAGTTGCTTCCCCTCATTAACATACACATTGATTGAAGGTTCTGATTTGTTCTGAGAAGTATATATTCTTAACACAATACCTGTACGGTTGGGTAATTGATAATTCTTAATATCTGATAAATTATCATTTCAAAGGTAACCTTATCCTTGATGTTAGTATATTAAAAGATACTGGTGAAAAGAAAAACGACCCTGTTTTGAATAACAGGGTCGTTTTTTTCTGTAGAACGAATATGCAGACTTGATCCTTATTTCAATAGCTTTATTTTACCTTTGCTGTTATCGAACACCGGGTAAACAGCCTGGGCAGTGTTGTCCTCTGCCTCCACCATCTGGAGCACATTGGCTGGCTCGAAGGTGGTGGTATCTAAAAGTATAGTCTTCTCCTCTCCTCCCTTTTTCAGCGTGAAATACAGCTTTGCGATCTCTCCCTCTCCCTTGGGCAAAAAAATCTGGGCAGAGGAAAGTGTGCTTATCAGAGCTATGTTTACCTTCTGAATTTTAGGGTCTATGTTAGGGAATTTAAAGGCGAAATCCTTTACCCGCGTATCCGCAAAACTGACAGAATCCAGGGTGATAGGGGTTTTGCCGGTACCGTATTTTATAGGTAGTACGATTGCTGTGATTTTTTCATCGTTTACCAGATTCACTTTAGCCACTGCCTTGTCACTTCCTGCCTTCTGGTCTACCACCACACTCATCATGTCCTGCTTTCCATAAGAGTCTTTTTTCTGAGGTTTATTCTGGGCTGTTATCAAGGAGAAAGAAAGAAACAGCAAAATAATGACAAGATAAAAGATTATATGGGTTTTTTTCATTCCTTCCCTCCATTAGGAGATAAAATTTTTCAGTTATATTTGATTTTTGTCCCTGCTTTAAATTCACTCAAGATAACTACGAAAAATCTGCAGGGCTTCCCTGCCCCCAGATAGGTTGGTTCACCCTTCTTCAAGGTTTCAAGTTCTGAATTCACCTCCTTGTTTATGTTACCTTCATCCCTCTTTTATAGTTGCCAACTAATAACATATTAACCGTGGTCTTATGTAGATTTTCGTCAAAAATCTTATAAGCTTTAGCCAGCAAGTTCATACTTATTTCAGATTTCAGAGCAGGTTACTTCAAGGTTCATTATCTCAAAAGGCTGTCCTGTATAACTCCCGGGTATTCTGACTCTATGCGTGCAGATATCTCCTTCAACTTCTTCTCGTCTTTTAGCTCCAGTCGGTATAATCTCCAGAGATTAAGAAGCGCATTCAAGCCAGCATCTGTTCCGGCATATTTCTCGGATATTTTCTGCCAGCATAAGGCAGCATTATTAAAGTCCTTACCCAGAATATAGAGTTTTGCTTTCTGATTCTCGATCAGGGGAACAAATGGTTTGTCCTTATATTTATCCAGCAGTTCGTCATAATGTTTGACTGCTTTATCAGAAGATTCCAAGGCCAGTTCAGGGTTCCTTTTCTGATTATAAGAAACTATTCTCAGGGGTGCATCAAGCCCTTCCGGAGAGAGGGGATTATTTACCATTAACCAATTATATTCGTTTAATGCTCTTTCCCATTCCCCGCCTTTATCATAAATCTGGGCAATCAAGTATTGAGCGGTGGAGATGTAAGAAGTGGCTTTCGGGTACAATCTGTTCACCTTAGACAGCTCTCTTCTGGCTGAAGCATAATCTTCTTTTTGAAAATAGATTATCCCTATTTTGGTCTGTGCCTCTGCCATAGATAGGGTGTCAGTGGTGGAATCTATCACCTGGCTGAAACTTTCAAGGGCTTTTTTTTCATCCCTCAATTCATCATAATAAATATTTCCGATCTGGATAAGCACCCCTGCTGGAATTTGACCGCTTGTGTCCCTGGCGGTTTCCAGGATCTGTAAAGACTCTTTCCACATTCGCTGGAGCTGATATGCTCGGGCTAAACTTATGGTAGCAGCGTAAGATATCTGGGTATTTGGATAAGAGTGCACCAGGTTCTGATAATAATCTCTGGCATTTTCAAATTCCTGTTCTCTTTTCGTTTTATCTTCCTGGAGTGAATAGAGCTGAATCAGGTGGTTGGGTATTTCAAAGATCTCGGGGTCAGGTATATTTTTCTTGAGTAAGGGGGTGTAATTATCCAGAAGCTGATGATAAACCTGAACTGCCTTTTCTCTCTGGTATCTCCTCTCGTGAATTCTACCCAGGCTCAACAATGCCTTTTTATTTTGAGAAATACTCTGCGGATAGCTTTTCAAAACCTGCTGAAAGGACCGGATAGATGAATCGAACTCATTCTGCAGGAAATAAAGCTCTGCTATACGCAGCTGGGCTGAAGCAGCCAGGTCTGACAGCTCTTTATCTAAAGGAGGTTTACTTTGGGAAGTTAAATTCACCACCTCATGGTAGGGTTTTATAACCCTTTTGAAATCCTCGGTGGTAGCTGACTTCAGATTTATAAACAGGACCTGCCTGAGCTTTTCAGCTTTATATAAATCCCTTTCCAGGTTATAACGCAGTAAGAGATTTTCCTGATTTGAGCAGGAGAAGAATAAATATGCTCCCAGCGGGAAAAGGAAGAGAAGCAGGGAAAGGGGAACTCTCCGGGGATATTTTTTGAAGGTATTTACATTGTTGATCAATGTGGTTGCTCCATTTTCATTTCTTTTACTCTTATATCTTTTTACAGATTCTCCCTCATGGCGCAGAACTCACCGCACATTCCGCACTTCTGGTAATCAGCCGGAACATTACCTCTTTTTTCACGGGTTTTCTCAGGATCCAGACTTAATCTTATCATCTTATCCCAGTTAAAAGCCTTACGAGCTTTTGAGAGCTCCTCATCAATGTTTTTTGCTCCTTTTACTCCTTTGGCGATGTCCGCAGCATGTGCAGCAATTTTAGAAGCAACCACCCCTTCTCTTACATCCTCTAAATCAGGCAGGGTTAAATGCTCTGCAGGAGTGACATAGCATAGGAAATCAGCTCCATAAGCTCCGGCAATAGCCCCTCCTATGGCAGAGACAATGTGATCATAACCTGGTGCGATATCGATAACCAGAGGTCCCAGTACGTAAAATGGAGCCTCCTCACACAGCTTTTTTTCCAGCAGAACATTTGCCTCTATCTCCTGAACAGGGATATGGCCGGGACCTTCTACCATGGCATAAACTCCTCTTTCCCTGGCACGCTGTACCAGTTCCCCTAAAACCAGAAGCTCATCCATCTGCACTCTGTCTGTGGAGTCAGCAATCGAGCCAGGTCTTAAACCGTCTCCTAAGCTTAAAGTCGCCTTATATTCTCTGGCCATATCCAGAAGCTCATCATAAAATTCGTAGAGAGGATTTTCCTTTTGATTTTTCCTCATCCAGCGGGCTAAAAACGAACCTCCCCGGCTTACTATCCCGGTTAATCTTTTTTTTGTCTCGATGGTATTCAAAGCTCTTTTAGTAAACCCGCAATGCACGGTGATGAAATCCACTCCGGTTTTCAAATGGTCTTCGATCACAGAAAAAAGGTCTTCTTTTTTCATCTCTTCCAGGGATTTTCCCTGCTTGGCAAGATTACACACGGACTCATAAATAGGCACAGTTCCAATGGGCACGGAGGATTTTTTAAGTATCTCAATTCTCAAATCCCTGACATTGCCACCAGTGGAAAGGTCCATCACGGTATCAGCACCGTATTTAATGGCAACCTCCAGCTTCTTCAGCTCCAGCTCAAAATCAACAAAATCGGGTGATGTACCCAGATTGGCGTTGATCTTGGTCCTAAGCCCTTTTCCAATGGCTACTGGCTTAACGTTCTGATGCAGGCGGTTTTTAAGAATTACAATCCTGCCCGAGTTTATATTTTCTATAAGGTAATCAAAAGTTACTTTTTCCTCTGAGGCAATTTTTTGCAGAGCTTCTTTTTCTAATAATTCAAACTTAGACATGTTAATTTACACCTTTCGCTATATCTCACTATAATTATCGGTCTAAATAAATACGTTAATACCTCTTATATATTTTGTCAAGGGTTTAATCTTAACTGAAAAAGTATATTTGTAATTAAAAATATTGACAAAGTCAGAAAACCTCTTTAGTTAATCCCATTAAAATAAATCAACTCCTTACAAAATGGAGGAAGATATGAAATTAAAAAGAATATTGCTCATCATCATCAGTTTATTCCTGATACCAGTTATCTGTTTCTCGGCTGAGGTAACCAGCGGAAAAAAACTGCCTGAATATGGATGGGAAAAGGAACTGGTTAGCAGTTTGAATTTAACCCAGAGCACCTTTGACCACTGGATTCAGGGAGGTGAGAATACATTAGCCTGGCAACTTAATGTTAACACCAGGTTTGAGAATGAGCAAGGAAATTATAACTGGGCAAACACCGGTAAGATCGCCTACGGGAAAAGCAAGGTAGGTGATGCGGAGTCGCGCAAGACAGCGGATGAGATAAAGCTGGAAACTGTTCTCACCTACAAGTTAAGCCTTTACGTTAATCCCTATGTTGCCTTTAAAGGGGAGACTCAATTTACCACTGGTTATGCATATACTGACACCTCCAAGAGAGCTATTTCAGACTTTTTTGATCCGGCTTATTTCACCCAGAGTCTGGGACTGGGTTATTCTCCAGGCAAGGAATTCAAAACCCGTCTAGGATTTGCCTTAAAGGAGACTTTTACGGATAATTACCCCATTCCCTATGCAGATGATCCGGATACTCCTGAGATAGAGAAAACCAAGGTTGAAGCGGGTATGGATCTGGTGGTTGAGTTTAAAAAGAAGTTAGCTGAGAATATTCTCTTCTCCTCAAAGCTGGATTCCTTTTCCAATCTAAAAAGGTTTGATACCATTGATGTGAACTGGGATAATCTTTTCTCTGCCAAGGTATCAAAAATTATAAGCGCAAATTATAATTTCACCTTGCTGTATGATAAAGATCTTTCAAAGAAACGCCAGATCAAACAGATTTTAGCCCTGACTTTGACTCTTTCTTTTTTATAAATAAAGTTTTGATGTAAATTAATATCCAAATCTGGAAAGATAGCATACGGATTTAGCAATCTTTTATCTCTGCCTGTCATATTGAAAAACTAAGGGTTCTTTTGTCATTTTTTCCTTGACAAATTCAACTTAAAATAATTTAATGGAAATATATTTACTCACAAAGCCAGATAGGAAGAGTTTATGGCTAAAATTATCCGGGTTTTCTTGATTATCTTCTTTTTTGCTTCAACTCTCTTTGCCCAGGTTAATGAATACTACTTAGTTCCAGCTGACCTTAAGATAGGTTGCGGGGATAGTATTGTGCAGGTTAATATAAATATCAACACCATTGATACTGTCCAGGCATTTATAGTTGGCTTTTATACTGAAGGTACTTCAAACCCAGTTCTGGATACTGTGCTGACTGGTGGATTGGCAGATACCAATCCTCCAGCCTTTATTCCTCCCAGTTTGGTTTCCGGATTTACTCTAAAAATTGTTAACCCTTATGGACCACCGGTTGACCCTTTATTATTTGTATCGATCTCTTTTGACACACCACTTCCTCCATCGAGCGGCCTATGGTGCAGGATGTTCTATAAGGTGACTGGTTCAGGGAGTTTAGATTTTGTAATCAAATACAATTCTATCCCAGAACCGATATGTCAAATGACTGGTGCAGGTGGTGAATGGCTTCCCATTAACTGGCCTGCTCAAGGAGTGGTTGGCAGTTTTGAGGTTATAGAAATCCAGCGTGGTGATGTTACTGGAGATGGGGAAATCACGGTGGCGGATGTAATTTATCTTATACATTATATGTTCTATAATGGACCTCCTCCCAATCCATTTCTGGCAGCAGATGCCAATTGTGATGGATTTGTTACAATTTCAGATGTAGTCTATTTGATTAATAACCTTTTTAAAGGCGGACCTGCGCCGGAATGTTGAACAGAAAGAATTGTACTGAAGAGATAACAAACCTAATTATTTAGACATCAAACAGATAGTCGACATAAAATTTGAATAGATAAATTCCTCTATTTACATTACTTCTTACTTACGAAGAGTTCAAAGCCACGTAATCTTAAGAGGTAATTGCCTGTAAGATAAACACTTAACCTGATTTAATACTACATTGAAATCCCTCTTTGAAATTCGGCTCTTATTAATAGATAGATATTCCATTTTTTAAATATTTTTCTCTTGACAATTTTTAACCCTCATATTATACTAATAGTGAGGGAAAAAGAATTTAGATCGGACAGGAAGGAAAGAAATACTCAGTTTTTTTCTTCATTAATTTGCTTCTTACAATCCTTTCTCCCTCAACTTGACATAAGAAAAGAGAAGAATTTTATTCTTCATCCTTTTAAAGGGGATGAAGAGTGGTTGGTTTACTACCTAATTTAAGTCAGATATTGCCGGTTAACCTTTTTAACTTTTGGCAGAGGTTATATTTTACTCTTTATTTAGATAAATAAAGAGTTAGCTGGAACAATCTCCATCTCCCTACACCCAAT
>JAOUFL010000082.1 GCA_029858245.1 Candidatus Zixiibacteriota bacterium | reverse complement strand
CATTTCAATCACGCTGGTACCAACCCATCCGGTATATATGGAGATGTGAATAATAATGGAGATGTGGGTGTAAGTGATGTGGTTTACCTTATAAATTATCTTTTCAGAGATGGAGTACTTCCGCCGGTTCCGAACCAGGCGGATATTAATGCAGACTGCGATGTTTCCGTTTCAGATGTAGTTTATTTTATAGCTCACCTTTTTAAATCAGGTCCTTTACCACAACCTGGATGTGTGGAATAAGAAAGTTCAGAAGTGAAAATAGATTTCTGCTGTTTTAAAAACTGATAGCTTGAAGCGATTCAAATTCATAAAGCTTTTCGGTTATAGTATAAAGAAACGGGAAATACAAAATTTACTATATGTGACTGTCGGGTCCCCTGACCCGACGGAAGAAATCTGACTTGCCAGGTCAGTCCCGCCTTTGGCGTGGCAGCAAGCATACAAATAGCATCAAATCCCAACAAAGTCAGGACTGCGATTATCCTATAAGACGTATACCATTCTTCTCTAAATTTTAAAAACCCACGTTGAGGGCAACGTAGGTTTACCTTTGAAATCACAAGGGAAGAATCCACCTCTAACGGATTCTATCCCTAAATCGTCTCACGTCTCACATCTTACGTCTTACTTCTAATTTTCTCCGCTTCATCATTAATCTCCCACAAAATGGTGATACAGCGTCCCGTAGAGTAACCTTAATTTTTATTTCCCGCTAACCACCATTTCGGAGAATTTAATAGTAGGGGAGCATATGCTGCCCCTTAATACCAGGTCATTACCCACCAGCTCTATCCCTTTCAGCATATCCAGAATAGTCCCGGCTATGGTTACCTGCGAGACCGGGTAGGTTAGCTCTCCGTTTTCGATCCATATCCCCTCTGCCATCTGCGAGAAGTTGCCGCTTACGATATCCATACCAAAACCAGCTAAATCGGTTACCAGGAAACCGTTTTTGATGCTTTGAATTATATCCTCCGGGTTGGTTTTCCCGTTTTCCAGATATAAATTGGATGCCGAGATCTGGGGGATAGAGTTGTACCCCCTGGAAGCATTTCCCGTGGATAAGGTTTTCATTTTTCTGGCAGAATAGCTGTTATGAAGAAAAGTTTTAAGGATGCCTTTTTCGAACACCTTTATCCTTTGAGTTAGAACTCCCTCCCCATCAAAAGGACGCGAACCCACTCCTTTAGGCATCGTGCCATCATCCCATATCGTCAGAAGATCAGAGCCTATCTTCTGGTTCAATTTTTCAGCTAAAAAGGTGGAATTCTTCGAAGCCAATCCTCCATTAACACCATAGGAGAGACCCGAAAGGAATCCCGAAGCGGTAATGGAATCGAAGACAATGGGCACCTTCTGGGTTTTAATTTTCTGTGAACCAAGCATTCTCAATGCCCTTTGCGCAGCAGTTTGTCCGATCTTTTCCGGAGGGTCTAAATCCTCCAAAAGCGATTTAAAGTCCCAGAAATAGTTAGATCTTTTTTCCCCATCTTTCTCCGCTATGGTAGAGCAAACAAGACTTACGTTAGTTTTTTCAAATTCCAGATTTCCTCCTGCGGAGTTAACAAGATAGTACCGCGTCTGGGAATCACCATACTCAGACCCATCGGTATTTGTTATCCTGGGATCGAATTCGAAAGCAGCATTTTCAACTCTTTTGACTAATTCTATTTTCATCTCGGTGGGGAATTCCTGCAAATGGTTATCATATATTTTCAAGTCGGTTTTCAAAGAAGCAGCTTCGGTATTATCCGGGAGACCGTTGAATTCATCCCTGCTCGAGGTCCTGGCTATGAATATGGTTTTCTTAAGTAATTCCTCCAGAGATTCAGGTGTGAAATCCGAGGTGTAGGAAAAACCTAACTTATTCTGGGTAAAAACCCTTAAACCCAGTCCTTTGGTCCGGGTCTGTTTTAACACGTCAAGCTCTCCTTTTCTCACCCTTATCTGGAGATCTTTACCTTCCTCCAGATAAACCTCAGCCTGGTCAGCACCTCCTTTGAGCAATTTATTTATTAAATCCGAACATAGTTCTCTATATTCCATTTTCTCTCCTGTAGCTAAATTTTTTTTATCAGCTCATAGTTGGTTTATATGCAGTTCCACCAATGGTTATCTCAGAGAATTTTATAGTGGGCTGGCCTACACCAGCATATACCCATTGTCCGTCTTTTCCGCAGGTTCCGGTGGTCTGATCGATAAGCAAATCGGTTCCAACCATTTCGATTTTCTTTATAGCCTCAAGTCCGTTTCCTATTAAGACAGCGTTTTTTAAGGGCTGGGTTATTTTTCCATCCTCAATCAGGTAAGCTTCACGAACCAAAAAGTTGAAGTTTCCAGAGGCGGAGTCGACTGTACCACCCCCCATTTTCTTGGCATAAACACCCTTTTTTACCGACTTGATTATATCTTCAGGGTCTGACGCTCCAGGTTCTATGAAGGTATTGGTCATCCTGGGTATGGGGAATTCACGGTAGGAGGTTCTGCGTCCATTGCCTGTGGATTGTGTATTCATCAGTTTGGCATTGAGAAGGTCATAAAGATATCCCTGCAAGATACCATCTTTGACCAGAAGCTTTTTCTGTCCGGGAGTTCCTTCATCATCTACATTGAAAGATCCCCGGCCATAGGGAATGGTAGCATCATCCACGACGTTTACTATCTCTGAGGCGACCTTTTCCCCAATTTTATCAGCCATCAGAGAGGTCTTTTTTCTGATCCCGTCACCTTCCAGGGAATGACCAAAAGCTTCGTGTATTAAAACCCCTCCCCAGCCAGGACCTGCTACCACAGGATTTAAACCAGCGGGAGCATCCTCAGCTTTAAGCATGATTATCGCCTGTTTAGCTGCTTCCCTGGCTCCATACTCCGGGGTATTTTTGTCGAAATAATCCAGGTCAATCCTTCCTCCAAGTGAGGCATACCCTTCAAATCTGTTACTTCCTTCCACTGCCAGAGGGTAAATACCCAGTCTAACGATGAACTGCTCATCTTTAATTTTTAAACCCTGGGAATTGATTATTAAAATCTTTTTAGCTTCATCATAATAATCGACCCTGACATTCTGGATTCTTTTGTCATAATCCCTGGCTGACTGGTTGGCTCTTTGCAGAAGCCCTATCCTCTTTTGCTCGGAGGCTAATGCTACCGGCGACTTAAGGGTGAAATAGGGTTTAACTCTTCGCAGGCTCAAATCGATCGGCTTATGGATTTTGTCTGAGCTGGCTATATGTGCGGATGCTTCTGCAGCTTCTTTTAAATTGGGAAAGCTTAAATCGTCCGAGAAGGCGTAGCCAGTTTTCTCTTTTGAGATCACTCTTATTCCGGCTCCTTGAATTATACCGTAGGTAAAAGATTTAATCTTATCTTCATCCAGCTGGATCTCGGTTCGGATAAGGTGCTGCAGATAGATTTCTGCAAACTCGCCGCCTCTGGATAAGGCGACCTGGAGGATTTTTTTGAAATCCTCATCCGATAGGGATTTTTCCAGGATATCTCTGGTTTCCTCCGTGAATCCGAAGGCATAGTTTAACCATAAAGGTGCAGTAAACAAGGCTACTCCTCCTTTCAGAAAGCTTCTGCGGTCAAGTTTGTATCTGTTCTTCTCTATCATAATTCCTCGCTTAGATACGGTTTAAATTTGAAGTTCAATTTAATTTATTTTGTGAAAATGTCAAGGACTTTGAAAATAAAAAAGAATGAATGAAAAAAGGATTTTTAAATAGCTATAATTAAAAATGATATTGAGCAATGGTTAATTCTGTAGCATGGAATCTAGGATTAAGAATAAGCCCCGACCTTATAAAAAGATCGGGGCTGCAGATTCAAAAAATCCAAATGCAAATTAACATCCAGGTGGAGGTCCGCCTTTGAAGAGATAGTTTATTAAATAAACAACATCGGAGACTGTGATTTTTCCATCGCAGTTGGTATCTGCAAACTGCATGGGAAGAGGAGGTCCTCCCTTGAAAAGATAGTTAATGATAATGATTACATCTGTTATAGAATAACCAGTATAATCTTCAAATATACAGCTGTTGCCTTTATCGTGCATCAGCTTGGGCCAGTGGGAAGTCTCAGGATTGTAAAATGTGTTGAGTTCCAGGCAGTAGAGTTTAAAATCAGGCCAATCCGAAGCTAAAACTATATTCAACTTGTTATCCCGGTCTACATCGCATATCACCGGGGTATATGGATAGTAATTAAACGCAAATGCATTCTCCGAGATATAAAGAGGCCAGCCGGGAATGGCTTTACCCTCATAATCCCAGGCAAAAATCCTCACATATTGTGTAGAGAAATAAGCTCCTGCACTGACTATAATATCCACATTTAAATCTCCGTTCACGTCAGCTAAAACCGGGCTCCCGAAGGCTGCATCCTCAGAGGCAAAAATGGGGTCATTTTCGTAGCCTGAGAAAAGAGAATTCAGTTCCTCTTTACTCATCTCCCTGATTCTTGCTGATATCTCTCCTATATTATTCCCCAGCTGGGATAGAACTTTTCTCTTTATTCCCGTATCAGGTGATTTCATCGAGACCAGGAGCCCATCTGATCCAGCAGTACCCAGGGGTGTGCCATCCTGATGCCAGGCATAAATACGAGCCTCGTTAATTGTAAACATACTTGTTACAATCTCCAGTATTCCATCTCCTTCTAAATCTCCAACTGCTGGCTGATTGCCCTTCCATTGATTGATGTTCAAATCCTCTAATACTATGGGATACCCAGTAACCTGAGAACCATCTTTTTTATAAGCGAATAATGTAAAATACTCATCTTGGTTAGCTCCGAAAAGTACTATCTCCAGATCATCTTCATTATCTATATTGGCAATGGCAATACCAAATGATTTATAGTAATTTTCAGCAGGGTAATCTCCCGGTTTAAGCAGCGAATTACCCTGTAGATCCCAGATGTAGATACCATTACCCCCATTACTGATTACTTCATTTGTACCGTCATTATCCAGATCAGCCACAGTCAGACAAATAAAATTAGAACTCCCTAGTGAGGATGATCGGGCAAAAAATCCATCATTCCCTTCAATAAAAGATTCTCCATTTTTACGCCAGACATGAATCTCTCCTGAATTGTTCATCATTAAAACCTCAACAGAGCCATCCTTATCTAAATCTGCGATTCTCGGCGAAGTGCGACCATATCTATCTCCGAGTACATTTACATATCTATACCAGTAAAGCGAATCAGAGGTGTAAGTGTTAATTCCCGACTCATAATAGCTTGAGTCAAAACAGATGACTATATCATTTATCCCGTCTCCATCTAAATCACCCAAAGCAGGTGATAATGACATCATATGTTTATTCGTATCTTTGGGCCATCCAGGCTCGCGTTTACCCGTATGTGAGAAAACATCAATGCCACCAGGTTGTTCAAATTGTCCAAGTCCAATCACGATTTCATCCAGACCATCACCATCTACATCCCCAACTGCAGAGGAGAAGGTACTATTGGATGATAACTGAACAAACCATCTATCAGTAATTAAACTTCCTATCACCACCAAAACACTGTCAGAATGGGTCTCACCTGTGCTGGTTTGCACAGTTAAGCGCAGAGTATAATCGGCATTATCCAGATAATTGACTACCCAGCTGCCCAGAACACCATTTGCAATAATTTTAGTGGAGGTAATTATGGTATCCCAGCTGGTGGGAAATTCACCATATCCATAATCTAAGGTATAACTGGAAAAATCTGGAACAATGGTATAACCAAAAACCTGAATATAACCTTTAACTGTATCCCCATCATTTGGAGAGTTGATCTTAACATAGGGACTATTACCCGCTATCACATGAACTACTGCTCTGTTCTGGTCTCCTACGCTTAACCTTAAAGTGTAAACCCCGCTCAAGCCAGTGCTGTTCCACATACCAAGAGTCTCTTTACTTACTGGTGAAGTTGAGTTAACAATTTCTGTCCAGTGTGCAGGGGAATAACCTTCTCCATATTCTAAAACATAATTCTGAAAACTATCACCACTGGCTGTGCCGATTATGGGAACGTAACCTGATATCAGCATATTCTCAAAAGGGTAATCTATCTTTGCCAGCCTGCCGGAAAGAAGCTGCAGGGCAGAGTTCAAATTCACCCTGCCGTATCCGCTGTAGATATCTTTACCCGGTGAATACAGACTATCACCTCCGTAGGGATATATGATATCATCTGCCGATTCCTGAATTATCTCTTTTAACCTTGATAAACTTATTCCGGGTGATGCTGCCAGGACAAAAGCTGCTACCCCGGCTGCACAGGGTGCTGCCATGCTGGTGCCGTCAGCAAGGTAATATTTATAATCCACGATATGCACATTAGGTTCTATACCACTGGCTCCACCCGTTTCATACATATCTGTATTAACAGCTCTTAGGGAAAGGATATCCTCACCCGGTGCTATCACATTTAGATACTCACCGTAAGTAGAAAAATAGGTTACCTCGTCCCTGGAATTAGAAGCTCCCACAGTAAAAGCCTGAGTATAGGATGCAGGATAAAAATGATCTTCCCCACCACTGTTTCCTGCTGCAGCTACTGCTAGAACACCTTTGCCATCTGCGTAAGCTATGGCATCCCTGATAAGCCCGGAAAAATATGGGCCTCCCCAGCTCATATTAATAACATCACAGCCCATATCCACAGCATAGATTATACCTTTGGCACAAACCGAGTAATATGCAAAAGGAAAGGTCTTAATTGCCATTATCCTGCAGGGAGAGGTTATGCCGGAGACGCCTTTACCATTATCTCGAACTGCTGCTGCTATCCCGGCACAATGGGTTCCATGCCCAATACTGTCAGAAGGATCATTATCTTCCAGTGCATCCAGTGGCACTGGCGATTCTTCATCTCCGGAAAAATCCCAGCCGTAAAAATCATCTATAAATCCATTATGGTCGTCATCCATCCCGTTATCCGGTATCTCACCCGGATTTGTCCAGATATTATCTGCTAAGTCTTCATGCTCCCTGTCCACACCTGTATCTATTATCCCCACGAGAGGCTGGGTTAATTCGATGCTTTTCCCGAAAGCTTCCAGTGCATCTATATCCGCACCTGCAGTACCATATTTCACCACCAGCGAATCGTTGTAATCTCCTGGAATACGGTTTATCCCTAAATAACCCTGACCGGTATTGTTCAGATACCACTGATCACCAAACAGCGGATCATCCGGTACCTCGAAAAGCTCCATCATATAATCCAGCTCCACATACTCCACCTCAGGCAGGTTCTCATATTCTGCTTTCATCTTCGCAAGATCTGAATCCAGCGGAACTTCTAATAAATAGACGCTGGAGAATTTATCTAACTTCAAAGCTGTTTTCTCAAACTCCTTAAATAGCCTTTCCTGCCTCTTTACCTTGTACTTAGTATTCAGGCTGTCAATTCTTGCTATGCCGGTGGTAACCTTGCCCATTACCATTCGGTTATGTGCTTCTGGCTTATATTTTACTATCAGCTTCCCGGGGGCATATTCTGGCAAAAGCTCTTCAGATTGTGGTTTTCCAGAATAAAGAGAAAAAGCAGAGTGAGGGAGAAAAAAAGTGAAGCTAATTAAAAGCAGAAGTGCAAAGATAGCTAAGCTTCTTCTTTTCATAAATGCTCCTTTTTAAGGATTGGTACCCAATACCAGTATTATTATACTGAAAAATAAGGTATTGTCAAGGAAAAAACTAAGCAGTTGGACTATTAAGCATTACGCTTGATATGCAAGCGATTGGATCTATTTATAACCTGCTGATTAGATGTATATTAGCTGAGTGGCTTATTTGCTTTCTCCTCAGATTTCGCCTCTTATTATTTTTCAGTAATATATCTGAAATATTTTGAGATATGAAAGTAATAAGCCCCGACCTTGCAAAAAGATCGGGGCTGCAGATTCAAAAAATCCAAATGCAAATTAACATCCAGGTGGAGGTCCGCCTTTGAAGAGGTAGTTTATTAGATAGATTACGTCAGTGACTTTAACCTCTCCGTCACAGTTCATATCTCCGCAACTCAGTATGGGTTGTGGAAGAGGACCGCCCTTGAACAGATAGTTTATCAAATAGATCACATCAGTTACCTCTTTTTTAGTATCACCGTTTGCGTCCCCGGGAATACAGGAAGGCACAAAGAAATTGAAAGTCTGAGAGGACCAGGTTCCCTCGGTGTTTGTATCCTTGGCTTTTACTTTCCACCAATAGAAAGTAGCAACTTCAAGTTGAGGAGTGGTATAAGATGTATCACTTTGGTCAGCTACTATTACCGGAGTAGTAAACAGATCTGTTGTGTCATAATAAAGATCATAGGTTACTACATCACCAGGATCAGGATCAGTAGCCCTCTGCCAGATTAAAGTGGGTTTAAGACTGCTGAGTGTGTCGTCATCCGGAGGGGATAACAAAAGGAAAGCATCGGGTGGTTGAGGGACATATAAACGGACTTCAAAGATATCGGTTGACCAGGTGCCTGAAGTATTTATGTCTTTTGCCAGCACTTTCCAGTAGTAAGTACTATCATCCTTAAGTGTGACATTTTGTGATGTATCGCTCAGGTCTGAGATTATATTGGGATTAGAGAAACCTGAATGGGTATCATACCAGAGATCGTAAACTATTGAATCACCTGGATCCGGATCAGTGGTGGACTGCCAGATAAAATCTAAATTGGAATCATTCAAAGTGGTATCATCGAGTGGGTACAACAAAGTGAAGGCATAAGGCAGTTCCGGATAATAAACATCGAAACTCCAGTACGGTTCCGTGCTCCAGGTGACAGAACCATATTTGTCTACTGCTTTCACTTTCCAATAGTATAAAGTATCATCAGTAAGCTCAGGCAGAGTATAGCTGGTGTCTGTGGTTGTGGCCGAGTCTGTTCCAAACAGACTGTCAAACGACCAGTAGAGAGTGTAAGTTACCTGATCACCTGGATCAGGGTCAGTTGACTCATTCCAGAAAAGGGTTGGAGTTAGGGTGGAGACAGTTGAGGCGCTGTCAGGTGAAGCTAAAGTGAAAGGATCGGGTGGTTGAACCACATAGACATCAAACCTGAAGGTCTGAGTGCTCCATCTGCCGGAGGTGTTGATATCCTTTGCCAGCACTTTCCAGTAATAGGTGCTGTCATCCTGACCTATAAAGTAGTAGGAGGTATCGGAGAGGTCACTTATGATAGTAGGGCTGGCAAAACCTGGTTGAGTATCAATATAAAGGTCATAGAGTATTGAATCCCCTGGATCAGGGTCAGTGGTGGAGTTCCATCTTAGGGTATCGGATGTCTGCCAGATGGTATCGTTGTTGGTAGGATAGACCAGGTTGAAAGCAAGGGGCAGTTCCGGATAATAAACATCGAAACTCCAGTACGGTTCCGTGCTCCAGGTGACAGAACCATATTTGTCTACTGCTTTCACTTTCCAATAGTATAAAGTATCATCAGTAAGCTCAGGCAGAGTA
>JAOUFL010000283.1 GCA_029858245.1 Candidatus Zixiibacteriota bacterium | reverse complement strand
CTTTCTCACCTCACCGGTACCATGACAGGTAGGACAGCTTCTTTTTGAGGTACCTTTATCAGCGCCGGTTCCGCTGCACTCGGAACAGCTAACCATTCTTTTTAGTTTGATCGTTTTCTCCACTCCGGTTGCGATTTCCTCCAAACTGAGCTTGAGCTTAATCTGTATATCCTCACCTTTATTCGAGCCACGCTTTGTTCTGGAAGTCCTTCTCTGGCCGAATAGATCAAATTCCTCAAAACCGAATCCCCCAAAATCACGCATAAAAGTTCTCAGGGCATCTCCCAGGTCAAAGCTCCCGAAATCAAATCCTTCAAAACCAGCACCTGTTCCTGCACCCACTCCCACATGTCCGAATTGATCGTATCGATTCTTCTTAGCGGGATCCTTCAGAACCTCATAAGCCTCGGTAGCCTCCTTGAACTTCTCCTCAGCCTCTTTATTTCCCGGATTCCTATCCGGGTGATACTGCAAAGCCAGCTTGCGATAAGCTTTTTTTACATCCTCCTCAGAGGCGTTTCTATCCAGCCCTAAAACCTCGTAATAATCTCTTTTAGCCATATATTATATTACCTGTCGTATTACAGAATTTAACTTCATTGATTTAATATATATGTTTGGTCCACTTCCTGTCAACTATTAAGCACTTGAAACCAGACTTACATTTTCTTTCTATTTTCTGACCTGCTCTCTTGTTAGCATTAGAGTTTATCTCTACACCCTTTTTGTATTTCTTATTTCTTAAGCAGGATTACGAGTTATGATTAATCCAATTTCAGCCAGTCTATCAAGTTTAGAATATATACCGGCAAAAAGCAATCAAGAAGAAATTCTTTCATTTTTTCTAATATCGGAAATATTCAGTTATTGTTTGGGCTGTTCCATAACAAGTTTATATTTTCTCCAAATGCGACATAACCTATCTGCAAACACTTCTTTATATTTTATTTAAAATAAAATTTATAAATACTTTGACTTTTATCCTTATTTGGGTATCTTTAAAAGTGAGAAAATAAAAAATAAACAATTCTCTTTTTAAGGGAAACATATTATGTCTGATTACCAGATTTCAACCCAGAATGATATATCCAAAGTTACACTGGTTTCAGTTCCTGATATGCCGGGGATTGCTGCCAGGGTTTTTGGAAGTTTATGGGCGCATGGGTTTAACGTCCAACTGATCACTTCCTCCTCCGGCAGTGCAGGGAAAGTTAACCTGACTTTCATTTTATCTAAAAAAGATCTGCAGCCTGCTATGTTCGAATTGAAAAAGATCAGGGAAGAAATCAAAGCAGATGAGCTGGCTATCGACCCGGAGGTAGCGCTGATTTCTATTATCCACCCTCAGCTTTCCCAGACACCGGGAGTTGCCGGAAAAGCATTCGATGTCTTAGCCGGTTGTGATATAAATATTCAGGCAGTCTCCACCTCTATGACCTGTTTGAACTGTCTGATAGCCAAAAACCAGCTTGAACAGGCAACCCGGGCTCTGCAAAAGGAATTCAAGCTGATTTAAGTATCTGGATTTAGCAAGAGAGAAAACAAGTTTGAATAATTAAACATTTCAACTTTATGAGAGGAGAAAGAAATGAAAAACCGTAACCTGACTAGTTACCTGATACTGTTTGCAGTTGTCTGTTTTTTGCTGGCAGGAGTCAATTGCTCGACCAAGGGGGATGGTAAAATACCTGTTACCACCTCATCAAAAAATGCACGGGAATATTACCTGGAGGGACTTGATTTATTCGAGAAGCTCCGTTTTCAGGAATCCCGTCAGTATTTTGAGAAAGCAATTGAGGAGGATACAAACTTTGCCCTGGCATATTTGCTATCTGCTAATGTACAGCCCAGCGTAAAAGGGCTTTTCGAAAAGCTGGATAAGGCAGTAGCTCTGGCAGATAAGGTCTCTGAAGGCGAGCGTTTGTGGATTCTCGGATTTAAGGCAGCCGTTGAGGGTTTACCCATGAAACAGAGAGAGTATTTTCAGCAGATGGTTACTGCCTATCCGCAGGATGAGCGGGCACACACCTTGTTAGGGAATAACTACTTTGCTCAACAGGATTACACACCGTCAATTGAAGAGTATAATAAAGCCATCCAGATCAATCCCGATTACTCGCAGCCTTATAACCAGTTAGGTTATGCCTACAGGTTTCTGGAAAACTACCCGGAAGCTGAGAAAGCATTTAAAAAATATATCGAGCTGATACCCGACGATCCCAACCCTTACGACTCGTACGCAGAACTACTTATGAAAATGGGAAGGTTTGACGAATCCATAGAAACCTACCGGAAAGC
>JAOUFL010000282.1 GCA_029858245.1 Candidatus Zixiibacteriota bacterium | reverse complement strand
GAGATCTCGGGCGGATCTTTCAGGTTATGGCCCTATGCAAGGGGAAATCCTGATTTATCCCAGACTAATATTTTAAAGGAGCTGAATCCGGAAGCAAGGCTTGACAAGGATTTATACAGAATGGGTGATGAATTCGAAAAGGTTAAAACCAGGTTTGGGGAGATTGCCAGGATTACTTCTAAATTTAAGGATTTGAGAATAGAATAAAACAATTCAAATTTCCTCTCCCTTGATGGGAGAGGATTAAGGAGAAGTGAAAAATTATTGGATTAGTCTTCCCTCCCTGTAGGGAGGGATAAGAGGGAGGGTCAGATAAGCAGAATTAATTTTGCAGGACTGAACAGATGAGAAAGATAATTAAAACAATAGTGTTTTTGATAGGAGCCGCTGTTTGAGGAGGACTGGTATACGCCGTGTGCGTCATCTGGCCCCTTAAATTCAGCCCAACCACCGGTTTGGTCTTGGGTGGATTAGCGGGACTTGCGTTTTTTCTGGTGAATATGTTGGGGTTGGTTAAAAAAGGGAGAGGAACTTCTAAACAATGAGATTTGGCAAATACGCTAAAAACGGCAAAGATGCAGTAAAATCTTGTGTAGGGACAGGGCTTGTCCCTGTCCGAATTAGAAGCGGACAACCACGAGGGTTGTCCCTACATTGATTTTACCCGCCTTGAGGCAAACCTGAAGGTTTCCGCTACATAACCGTAGACCCAGGTTGCCCTCAACCTGGGTCCAAGAGAAAAATAAATCTATGCCCGCTAAAATAAAAATCCTCCCTCCGGAGTTAGTCAACAAAATCGCCGCAGGCGAGGTTGTTGAGCGCCCGGTTTCGGTGGTTAAGGAGCTGGTGGAGAACTCCATCGATGCGGAGGCAACCGAGATTCTGGTGGAGATAAAATCCGGCGGGAATAAATATGTCCGGGTGGTGGATAACGGCTGCGGAATGAGCAGGGAAGACGTGGAGTTAGCCTTTACCCATCATGCCACCAGCAAGCTATCAAGTTTTGATGATTTGAACCGGATTCTCACTATGGGCTTCAGAGGGGAGGCTCTGCCTTCGATAGCCCTGGTATCTCAGTTAGAGCTGGTTACAAAATTTTCACCCTCACCTTTATCCTCTCCCTACAAGGGAGAGGAAACCCCAGCCCAATCCACCTCTGCAGGAACTCAGGCAAATGTCGAAGGCGGGCAGATAAAAAGCGTGAAAGAGACAGGTGCTCCTGAGGGGACTTCGATAACTGTGCGGGAGCTTTTTTATAATCTGCCTGTTAGAAGGAAATTCTTAAAAAGCATAAGCTCCGAAACCAAACAGATAATCGACAGAATAACCATTTTTGCCTTGGCCTTTCCCCGGATAACCTTCAAGCTCAAAGTGGATAACAAGGAGATTTTGAATCTTAAAAAAGCGGAAGACATAAAAAGTAGAATCGGTGATATTTTCGGCAGGCAAATCTACGATGAAATGCTGGAGCTGAATGTGGACTACGATTTCCTGCAGGTAAAAGGGTTTCTGGGCAAGCCTGAAATAGCCAGGCCGAACAGGGCTGAGCTTTATCTTTTTGTCAACCAGAGAAATATTTTTTCAAAATCGCTTTATCATGCCATTCTTACCGGTTATAAGGACCTTCTGTCCAAAGGAAAATTCCCCTGGGCAGTTGTGTATCTCAACCTGCCGCCAGAACTGGTGGATGTGAACGTTCATCCCACAAAAAAAGAAGTCCGCTTCTCCAATGAGAAACAGATGTACGAGTTCGTATTCTCGGCAGTCCACAAGACTTTGAATACCGGTCTGGTAATACCGGTTTATTCCGATATCAAAGAAAAAGGTTTAACAACAGACGTAGAGACGCATGGCGATGCGTCTTTTCAGATAAGAGAAAGACCTTTAGAATATTCCGCCAAGGGAGAAAAAATCTCATCCCTCCAGCACGAATTCCTCACAGAGGTTTACCGGGAGATGAAGACCACTCCGGTCAGGGATAAGAAAATCGAGAAAGAAAGTATTGTTACTGCTAACCTGTGGCAGCTTTCCAATATGTATATTTTAACTCAGGTAAAGGGTGATTTGATAGTGATGGACCAGCATGCCGCACATGAGAGGATTCTCTACGAAAATGCTCTGAAAAACCTGACTGCAGAGCAGGCATCCACCCAGCACCTGCTTTTTCCCATTGTGGCTGAGTTTTCACCAGTAGAGTTTATGACCTTTGAGGAAAACCAGGAACTGATAAAAAAATTAGGTTTTGAGGTTAGACCCTTTGGCGGAAAAAGCATTTTAATCAGCGGAGTACCGCCTTTACCCAGGATTCAAAAGGGG
>JAOUFL010000080.1 GCA_029858245.1 Candidatus Zixiibacteriota bacterium | reverse complement strand
TGAAGACCCAACCAGAGAATATCTTTGCACAAGCATGTTAAATATACAGATAGATAGTATGGCAGGTGAATATATGTATATTTCAAATATCAGCCAGAATGTTACTTTTAAGATATTATTAAAGTATAATCTAATCGAAGGGACTACTGAATTCAATCAACTTGAAGATATATCTTTTGACCAAGAAAGCCCATTCTATTCTATTGACCAAGAAATAAGTTATTACGAATTCTTTCTTGCTCTATTATCAAATGCAAGAATCAGAATACGTGATGCAATTACAGGAGATAGCATTTTAACAACTGAGCATTTTCTTCCAGTGAATATCGATATCGGTGGAAGTTCCGAGAATATTAATAATAAACTATCGATTTTAAGAACTTTGAAAAAGGTTCAAGACATTTGGGGAATTATTTTTACAAGGAGTGACATTACAAAAGAGGAATTTATGCACCTAAAGGGTATTACACATTCATATGAGAACGGCTCAGAGGTAACCAGATATCCCTTCAAATTTACACTTCCTAAGGATGAAGCCAAAGAGATTATTGATAGAAAAGCGAATATTGAAAAGGATTCATATAAAATAATCTGTAATAAGAATAGCGTAAACCTATTGGATAGAGGACTTTCTTTGGGAAGATTAGTTATTATTTTACCACCATCACATCTGGAATATCATTTTCAGAACAATACTGTTACTTTCTCAGTGTCCCCCATTAAAAAAACAGACGTAGTTATTTATAAGTACACTGATTTGTCAGGCTTTTCTAAACCAAGTAACATGATTCATAATGAGATAATCCGTCCAAATCAAGACAAGAACTTCATGAGCTTTGTGAAGGATATTAAAATACCCCTCACGGGCTGGATAAATACCAAATTATGTGAAAAGAAAGTAACTTTTGATTAAAAAATATCCGAAGAAGTTAATAAATTATGAGTTTGGTAGAGGCGCATTGCCATGCGTCTCTATGTATTTTTAGCCAACTTTTTCTGATAACAGCAAAAACAAACCAACAAACCCCTTGAATTTTCAACTGATAGAGGTTAAATTTAGCCTAATTTTTATTTGGGAGACATTATAGTGTACGATATAATCTTAATCCACCCGCCCAGCGTATATGACTTTCGCAAACGCTCGATAATGTTCGGACCTATAAGCGATGTTATACCCTCCACACCGGTCTTCGATATGTATCCTCTGGGTTTTGTCTCCCTTTCTTCATATCTGACCAGGAAAAAAATCAAAGTGAGGATATTAAATCTGGTAGTTAAAATGCTTTCCAGCCCGGATTATGATGTGGAGAAAGAGATAAAAAACCTAAAGAGCTTATCTTTCGGAATAGACCTGCACTGGCTGCCCCATGCCCAGGGAGGTCTGGAGATTGCGAAGTTATTAAAAAAATATCATCCCGAAACTCCCGTGATATTCGGAGGACTCTCTGCAACCTATTTTCATAAAGAGCTTATACTTTATCCTGAAGTGAATTTTGTTATCAGGGGAGATTCAGCCGAATTGCCTCTTTTTAAATTGATTCAAGTCCTGAAAGGTAAAGAGGGGTTATACTCTGTTCCCAACCTCACCTATAAAGATAAAAGAGGTGAAATAAGAATAAATTCTCTCAATTTCATACCTGAGAACTTGAACGGCGAGGGATTGGATTATACTCATCTGATCAGGTCGGTCTTAAGGGATAAAGACCTCTTAGGTTACTTCCCCTTTTATGGATGGGAAAAATACCCCATCACTGCTATTTTTACCTGTAAGGGTTGTACCCAGAACTGCACTTCTTGTGGAGGCTCTGCTTTTGCCTATGCCAATTTCTGCTTAAGGGGAGAGCCTGCCTACCGTGATCCGGAATTAGTGGTGAAAGATATGAAAAAGATATCTCTTTTTTTCAAGGGACCGATTTTCTTATTAGGGGACCTTTTCCAGCCAGGTGAAGCTTATGCTTACAGGTTTTTGAATTTACTCAAAAAAGTAAAAATAAAAAATCAGGTGGTGCTTGAATTTTTCAATATCCCTCCTTTGAAATTTCTATATGAGTTAGGCAAGAGCCTTCCGAACTTTAATATCCAGATATCAGCCGAATCACACGACCCGCAGGTCAGGTCCGGATTTAAGAGAAATTACGATAATAATGACCTGGAAAGTTTTATTGAAAATTCCCTCAAAGCCGGCTGCAAAAAGTTCGACCTTTTCTTTATGATAGGTCTTCCCTACCAGACCTACGATTCGGTGATGAGAACCGTTTATTACTGCGATTATCTGCTGGATAAGTTCAATTCTCCAAAAAGATTATATCCCTTTATTTCACCTTTAGCCCCGTTTGTCGATCCGGGAAGTATGGTTTTCGAAAATCCGGAAAAGTTCGGATACCAGCTTTTATTCAGATCCCTGGAGGACCACAGGAAAGCCCTGGAATCTCCCAGCTGGAGATATATGCTCAATTACCGCACTCAATGGCTGAGCACAGAGGAAATAGTCTATTGCACCTATGAAGCGGCCTCTAAGCTGAATTACATTAAATATAGACATAACCTGCTGGACGAAAAAACATACCTGGTGATAGAAAACCGTATCAGGAAAGCTATCGAGATAATGAAAAAAATTGACCGCGCCATAGCACAGGGAAGAAGTTTAGATGAAAAAGAGCTTGAGGAGCTCAAAAGAAAATTTGACCTGATCAATTATACCACCCTTTGCGAGAAGGGTGAACTGAAATGGCCCCTGCGCTTTTTTCAGGGAAGGATTCAGAGATGGGGTCTAAAATATGCCCTGTATGCTCATAACATTATAAATTTCTTGAAAAGATCGTTTTCAAGAAGTACCAGATAATTCTGAGCAGTGCAGCTGCCATCAATATAATTCCGGAAAAATAGACCAGGAGCTGGCTTAAAAAGTCCTTTTTATATTTCCTGAGAAATCTAAAAAATCCCAGATGAGAGTGGAGTATACTTACAGGTTTAATCTGGAAAGTCGAAGCCCCTTTATGATGAATGGCTTTTGCCTCAGGATAAAAGTAAAGCTTGCCTCCCTTTAATTTAATCCTGTAACATAAATCCACGTCATTGAAAAAGATGGGAAAACTCTCATCGAATAATCCTATTTTCTCCAGAACGTTTTTCCTTAAAAGAAGAAAAGAACTCATTGGCTGGTCAACTTCTCTTACTGATTTAAAATCAAAATAACCCATTCTCCATCTCCCGAAAACCCTGCTTTCAGGGAAAAGTGAGCTTAAGCCTGTGATCTCCCAGAGGAGTATGGAAAAATCAGGAAATTCTCTGCAGGAAGGCTGAATCGTCCCATCCGGATTCAATAGTTGAGGACTTAATCCATCGATTCCCCTTTCCCTCTCCATAAAATCGAGCATCAACTTCAATGTATTCTCTTTTAACACCACATCCGGATTCAAAAGTAGAATATACTCCCCTCTGGCAATTTCTATTCCCTGGTTATTACCCTTCGCATAACCAAGATTCTCCTGATTGGAAATCAATTTAACCTCAGGTCCGAATTCTGTAATTACTTTTACAGTTCCATCCTCGGAGTCATTATCTACTACTATCACCTCTATATCTAGAGAGCCTTTAGTGTTAAAAATGGATTTTAAGCAGTCCGGGATAAACTCCTCGCTGTTCCAGGTAACGATGATGATGGAAAGCAATGGCATAAATTAGTTTTTAACTACTTCATTAAAAAGCTGGGCTAATTTTGAAGTTAGATATTTCTTTTCGTATCTTTCAACTTCATCCGGATAAATTTTTAAATGAGAACTTTTACCCTCAAATTCTCGATAGAATGTTAAAATAGCATCTTCAATCCCTGTTATATTGGAAGGAGAAATAACTCTACCCGCACCCAGTGATTTAGTTAATCTGCCTGCTTCTCCCTCCGTAGGAACAATAGCCAGGATTGGGATTTTAGCTCCCAGATATTCAAATATCTTCCCTGTGGTTATAACTTGAGCAGATTCTGCTACAGACAGCAAAGCCAGATTGGATTTGAGCAATTCCCTGACTCCTTCTTTGTGAGACCGATATCCTTTTAACTCGGTTATTTCTTTTAACTCGTATTTTTCCACTGATCTTTCCAGATCGATTCCCATGGATAATCCGATGTGAGTAAACCTGATTTTCTCCACCGGGATTTTATTCTGTTGCAAAAGAATGTGCAGTGCCTTTAAAAAAGGTTCTGCCGGGCAATCCGGGCTAAAGGTACCAAAATAAATTATCCTGAAAATATCCTTACTTTTTTCCACATTGAAGTCAAAATCTGTTTGATCGTATCCATTGGTTATCACCTCGACATTTTTTATATCAGCGGAGATTCCCTTTAATCCTGAAGCAATGCTTTGATTGATCGCAATAACACCATCCGCTTTCTTTAAAAACAGTTTTTGCAGGCATTTGATAAAAAACTTCTTTAAAGGTGAATAATTTTTTAAATCCTCGTAAGTTAAATATGAATCCCTGTAATCTGCAACCCATTTTATCCCGGTGATTATTTTTAAGAAAAATCCGGTTAAATGAGAGGTCAAAGGCGGTGAGGTGGTAAACAGAAGATCGATTTTCTCATTTTTACACAATCTTAGCCCCTTTAGCAAGGCAAAGGGAAACCAACCAATCTTGTTATCCGGGAAAGAAAAAAAGTTAATCAATTTGAGTAAACTGGAACCAAACCATTTCCCCTTTTTATTTTTTTTTATTCGCAGTGTGCCCCCTCTTGTTCCGAAGTAAGCTGGATCAGGGTCACTTTGTGTCCTTTTGAATATTTTTTTAAAAATAAATATTAGTCTCAAAGGGTCCAAAGAGCAAGTTCTGTGAATTTTTAATCCTTCTGGTAATTCATCCAGAAGTGATGGGTCCTGGCTAAAATACTCAATATCCTTTACTGTGAGAACCACTGGCTCCCAGTCAAACGAAGGAAGATATTTAACAAATTTAGAAACCCTCTGCACCCCTCCCATACCCAGGGGCGGGAAATAGTAAGAGATTATTAAGACCTTTATTTGCTGTTTTATAACTGAATTCATATTTTCAATAGTTCCATGAATCTGCGTTCTACGATTTCCATATTCTCTTCCCACAGGGCTTTCTCTCTAATAATTTTCTGATTTTTTCCTCGAAGTTTAACTATATCCTCAAAATTATTTATCACCCAGATTATTCTTTGAGCCAGAGCTTGATAATCCCCTGCTGGAAAAAGGAACCCGTTTACTCCTTCTTCAATCCACTCCCGGTTACCTGGTATATCAGAGACTACAGGAACAAGACCGGAAGCCATAGCCTCTAAAAGGGAGACTGAGGTGCTGTCGGATAAGGAGGTGGATATATAAATATCTGCTTTATGCAAAACATCTTCTAATTCCTCTCTGGATATTCGTCCCTTGAATTCAACCTCTTTTTCCACATTCAAGTTTAAGCACAGATCCATAAACTCTTTTTTTTGACTCCCTTCTCCGACTATCCGGAATTTGATTTTTTTATTTATTTTTTTAAGTATTAAAGGTATAGACTTGATCATAGTTTTTAAATCATAAACTGGCTCAAGACTTCTAAGGCTTAAAATTATTACCTTCTCTTTATCCTCAATAGAATCTTCTCTTTTCATTAATAGCTTTTGCTCAATCCCCATTGGAGCAAAAATTATCTTCTCTTTTTCCGGACCTAATTTAGACACCTCCTCCACTAAATTTACTCCATCACAAGTGATTAAATCAGCTTTGGAAAGGGTATATTTTGCTCTCAACTTGTGAAAAACAGATTTTTTCGGAGAGATCAGCACATCCGAACCCCAGGTGGAGACTACCATAGGTCTTTTTTTTGCTAATGCTCCCAGGAAACCATAGTTAGGAATAAAATGAGCATTGACCAGATCAGGTTTTATCTTCTCAATTGTATTTTTTAATTCTGGCAGTGCCAAAAGATATTTAAGAAATGAGAATCTGGTTTTAGCAGAGATGAAAATCTCTTTGGCTTTAGTCCCCTGGCTTCTCTCCAGGGAGAAAAGATACGATTCATATCCTCTATCTACAAAATAGTCCACCCATCTTTTAGTATGCAAACTGCTTGCATCTGAGAGGAATAGAATTCTCATTTACTATCTTTTAGTTGTAGGGACAGAATATTGTTCTGTTTTTATTATGGAGTCTGAACTCAGGACCTATTTATACACAGAAGCATATGACTGGATAATTTCTTTTAGGGACGTATTGCATATGTCTCTGCAATCTAAAAAATCCTTTTTAATTTTTCTGCTGTTTTATACCAGAACTTTTTCTTCGAATAGATCAGATAACTCTTTTTTTCTCCTCCCCAGGCTTCTTTAAATCTAACCAGACCCTCCGCCTTCCTGGGAGAGCCTCCTAAATTTAGATACTTATACCCCTGGGAAATACCCCACTGGATAGTATCCTTAAATAGGGCATCATTTGGTCTTAAAGGCAAAGTTTCAATCTCGGAAGCTCCTTCCCAGTAATAGATTGTATCTTTAAAAAGGAAATTTATCTGAAACGCAATAATGCGGTTTTCCATTATTGCCACTTTCCACAAAAGCTCTTTTCCGGGAACAAAGATATTCCAGATATTTTCATATAAACCCAGGGGATATTTTGATTTTTTAAGTCCGTATTGCTTATCCCTTTTTTTCGCCAGTTCATAACAATCCATAATTCCATCGGCAGAGGAAATCGAAGTAACTTTAACTCCCCTTTTTTCAGCCTGAATTGCACCCCTTTTAGTCTGGTGAATCGGGTTTTCCGCATATCTGGACAAATCGAGTATATGGGTATATCCTGTAAACGTTTTATAACCTGAGTGAATTAAGTAATTCTGACTTTTGAAAAAATCGATTACCTCAGAGCTAACCACTTTGAGCTTTTTTAAACCCTCCTCGATTTTATCATATATCTTTTGTAAATCATTTTCCGTTAAACTGACTCTTGAAACTAACCCGCCATATGTACCATAAGGCATTGAACATACCCTTTTCAGTCTGTACTTATCAGAGAGAACAAAGGGAAATCCGGTTAGATAATCTCCTTTTTCGTTTAAATTAACAAAAAAAAGTGGGGTAAAATATACAAAGCTGGAAAACCATAACTTTGCCCAGGATGATTTATGATAGAATGTGCTTGAAGGGGAATTAAGGATAAGTCCTTCCCATTTTTCCTCTTCCAGATTCCCCAGATAGAGAAGTTTAGATTTCATAATTTGCTATTCGCGAATAACTACTATTTTACCTACACAGCTTTCCCCTCCCTGGTCGTAAATTAGAAAAAGGTAAATCCCCGAGGCGACTAATTCTCCTGCCCTGTTCCTCAAATCCCAAATTTTCCCTATCACTCCAGGTTTTGCCTCCGCTACCCAATCACCTGCTACTGTAAATATCCTGACTCTGGTTTCCACTGAAACATCGAAAGTGACTTTTTCTTCACCGTTAGATACGACTGCTGGGTTAGGATAGGGATATACCTCGCAGAGATTTTCTGCAGATGTCTTATATTGATAAGCTGAAAGACCATTTTCCGTTCCTATCCAGGCAATCCCTTTTTTATTATCTACATTTATGAACCAGACTTCATTATCCACCAGGCTGCTGTTGGTGGTGGTGAATACATAGACGAATGAATCCTGGTCATTTATCACCCCCACTCCATTGATTGTGCCGATCCACTTGTTATTCATCTCATCAACAGTTATGCAGTTAATCTGTGGTCCTAAAGGCTCTGGCAGTTGTACTCCCGTAAATCTGTTTATATCTAAATCATATCTGTCTAAACCCTCGTTGGTACCCACCCATAGATTCCCCCTTCGATCGACTCTGGCACATCGGATATCATCCCCTGATAAATAGTCATCAGATTTATTGAAATATTCCAGGAAATCATCACTTTTATCCAGCGGAGTCCATTTATAATCAAGATAACCTAAGCCTGATCCCCTGTGGCAGATCCAGAGATGCCCTCCCTCGGCATAAATGGAGTTTATGAGATTAGATTTTATACCATCTAAATTTAGATATGGCATCCATTGATTATCTTGAAAAGCAACAACTGTTCTGCCTTCTACCCCTTCCCAATTCGCCATCCATTTTGTTCCAGCTTCATCTATAATCACATCACTTACCACTGTGTTCAGGGGATGGCCGGAATATGGTCTTAACTCGCTATTGCTAGAATCATACATAGACCAATTTCCCTGAGAATCGAGTTTGTAAAGGCCATCACCCCAGGAGCCAAACCAGACATTACTTTCATAATCCAGGGCAACGGATGCTATTACAGGTCTCCGGCTGAAAAGCGAATAGAGCGTATCCTGAAATGAACGCCAGCTTGTCCCATTAAAGGAGGAGCATCCTGCATTCCAGTTCGAGCACCAGATCCTGCCGCTTTCCTCTATGGCTATTTTATTAAAGATATTACCTGGAGGTCCATCTATCTGGAAATTGGTCCAGGATGAGTTCTCATAAACCGAGATGCCGGAACCTTCTGTTCCCACCCATAACCTGCCGGAGCTATCGATTTCAATTGAGTTCAGATTATAATTCTTCAAACCATTCAGATTTACCTGGACCCAAGTTCCACCTTCATAAACAAAGACACCCCAGTTTGTTGCAGCTAAAATTTTACCCGAATCATATATCAAATCACGGGCATTCAGTCCATCTAATCCCAAAAAACTCCAGCTTGAATCTGATGCATTAAATCCAAATACACCTTCTTTTGTTCCTATGTAGAGTTCTTCTCCTACATTCAAAATGGAAAGAACAGAATCGCAGGTAAGTCCGTTTTGCCCTGAGACAAAAGAATACCAGTGAGAAGGATCTAAAAGATTAGGGTCATCCTTGGGAGCAAACGCAATTCCTTTCTCTGTTCCTACCCAAATCCTTGAAGACGAGAGTGAAATTGAATTAACTCCTATTTCCTGCTCTAAGTTCCCCAGATGCCTGTAGGTCTCTTTGATCTCCCCTTCATTTTTATAAATCAAGAAAAGGCTTATACCTATATCTGAGCCGATCCATAGCTTATCCCTATCTGGTGCAATAATTTTAATCCCGTGTCCTATCAGATCCAAGTAAACCCTAAAAAGATTATTCTCAGGTTCAAATCTGGTTAAAATCCCGTTTTTAGCACCCAGCCATAGATTATCAGTTGTATCACTGGCGATGGAGTAAAGATAATTTCCACCTAAACCATCTACGTTGGTTATTTTTTGATAATTATATTCTATAAGACTGAATTTCAAAAGTCCACCAGTCGTTGCCATCCAGAGGAAGTTTTCCGTTAAAAGAAGTCTATTAACATAGTTCATATTAGTATAAGTAGTCCAATCTCCAATTCCCGGATAAACCGAATTGGATACAATTAGAATCAATACACATATGTAAATTAGTTTTCTCATTGTTCTCCTTTTTGGTTACACTCTATCACCTGCCACCTGTAAACCTCCTGAAAATGCTATACGCTAAGATCAGAAAAGAAACGAACAATACTCCCCTGGCAAAATAATCTCCATAACGGGTATAGAAGGTAAGTTCTTTTCTTTTGGAAATCTCGTCTTTTAAGATATCCTGAACATATATTTTAGTGCTGGATTTAATGCGTCCATAAGGA
>JAOUFL010000281.1 GCA_029858245.1 Candidatus Zixiibacteriota bacterium | reverse complement strand
CTTCCGATCTAAAGCGCATCGTTATCATAACAAACCTGCACATAAGTCGATTCTGTAGCAGGCTCACCATCATGAGGCTGTGCTTGAACAAAATCACCCGATTTCTCCGCTTTCTTCCAGCAATCATCATCCAGTACTCCATCTATCCTGGGCGCTTTTTCCACCCTGATAGCATTTATAGCTTTTACATCTTCCTCAATTTCTCCTGAAGTCGCTTTTCCAAAAAGTGAGAGCAATAGCAAGAAGGCTAAAGCCAATCCTGTTGTTTTCACCATGTTGTCTCCCTTAGTAAAAATTTATTTATTTTATTTCTAAAGAGGTGTTCTTAAGGAATACTTTCTTTTTTCATACACTTTTTTACGTATTTTAACCAAAAAAGTTCCATTCAAATAAGAATCCCAAAGAATTCTTAGTGCCCACTTCCTCATCAGATATAAATCCAGTAAACAGGATTCTTCAGTAATCCCACAACTTTAATCTAACACCTGTTTTTCTAATATTCGATCCCCTCCTGCGCTAGAATCCCCTTTCTGAAAGGATGTTTTATCTCCCTCATTTCCGTTACTAAATCAGCAAATTTAATAAGTTTTCCGGGTGCATCCCTGCCTGTTAAAACCACGTTCACCTTATTCTTCAATCTTTTAAGAGTCTTTAATACCTCATCTGTTTTAAGCAATTTCAGCTTCAAAGCCACATTTATCTCGTCTAAAATTACCATAAAATACTTTCCCGATGTCCCCTTTTTTCGGGCAAATTCCAGAGCCTTTTTTGCAGCTTTTTTATGCCCGGTAAAGGGCAGCTTATCCCCGAAGATTCCCACATAACCTCTACCCATAGAATGAATCTCTATACCTTTTGGATATTTTCTTGAAAATTTTATCTCTCCGTATTCTGAAAAATCTTTTATGAATTGAACCATCAGGATTTTTTTCCCGTGACCTGCAGCCCGCAAAGCCATACCTAAAGCAGAGGTCGTCTTCCCCTTACCCTCACCGCAGAGAACTACAACCAGCTTTTGTTCTTGATTTGTCTTTTTTCTCTTCTTCATAGTTTCCAATTTTTAAAAGGGTTACCCTCAGGTCTTATGTCCGAGGTTACTTTTTCTGTAGAGACGTATCAAAACATCCCTTAATTAATAATAACTTAATCTTCCCCAAAAAACAATAGCACAGGTTTTAAGACCTGTGCTATTTATCAGAGGAAATCAAATAGATTACATCAGATTGAACTTTTTAATATTCTCGTCTGCAATTGCCTGAATCCTTTTCAGCTCCTCCTCATATCCCGGTTTTTTAAACAGATGTTTGAACCTGCCCTGGAGCTTTAGATATTCCTCAACTGGCTTTTTCTGGGTTATCTTACGCACCGAGGTGATTACTCCCTTTTCCATCTCGTAAATGGGGATAAGACCGGATTGAACCGCTAGTTTGGCTACTTTAATGGTATCGCAGGATTCGTGCGCCCAGCCTAAAGGACAGGGGGAATGAATCTGTATATACTTGGGTCCTACTATTTCTAAAGCTTTCTGCACCTTTTTCTCTATATCTTTCAAATAAGCAACCGAGGCAGTAGCCACATAGGGTATCCCGTGAGCAGCAGCAATGGCTGGCATATTCTTCTTATCGGTCTGGTTACCCCAGGAAACCTTTCCTGACGGGCTGGTTGAGGTCCAGGCTTCAAATGGCGTTAATCCACTTCTCTGGACGCCAGTATTCATATACGCTTCATTGTCATAGCAGACATAAAGGATATTGTGTCCTCTTTCAAACATACCAGAAAGACATCCAATCCCGATATCTGCAGTAGCTCCGTCTCCACCCTGGGCAATGATTTTGGCTTCTTCTTCACGACCCAAGGCTTTTAACGCCACTTCTACCCCGGCAGCAATCGCGGAGGAATTCTCGAATAACGAATGAATCCAGGGCATCTTCCAGGCAGATTGGGGATAGGAAGTGGAGAAAACCTCTAAACAGCCGGTAGCTGCAGTTACAATCACATCTTTACCCGCAGCATTCATTACCGTTCTGGCTGCCAGTGCCAGTCCACATCCGGAACAAGCTTTATGTCCGGGTGCAAGCTGACTTTCAACGATTTCCTCTTTAGCTCTTTTTTCGACTTTAACTTCTTCTTTAGCCATTTTATTTACCTCCTCCGCTTATGAGGGACTCTTTTAAATCCACAAAACCATTCTCCACTACAGACGTCTCACCCTGCTCAATTACCTTTACGATAGATTCCTTGGGAATATCTCTTCCACCCAGGCCCGCTATAAATCCTGAGACCTTTGGTTGATTCGGCTTACCATATAAGGCTGCCTTAATATCATCATAC
>JAOUFL010000280.1 GCA_029858245.1 Candidatus Zixiibacteriota bacterium | reverse complement strand
ATGTTCACCATGGGGGTAACGGACAAGGGTTTAAGGAGACTGATTAAAAAAGTAACCCCGGAACATATATTTGAGCTTCTGGAGGTGAGAAGGGCAGATATTATCGCTCAGGGAAAAGGCGCAGATGGAAAAGACGTGGATGAGTTTGAGAAATGGGTTAAATTGGAGATAGAGAGAAAACCGCCTTTCAGTGTAAAGGATTTGAAGATTAATGGGGATATTATTATGGAAAAATTCGGGCTTTCTCCCGGACCACCCGTGGGAAAAGTCCTGAATCACCTTTTGGAAAAAGTTTTGGATGAGCCGGAGTTTAATCAGGAAGAATTGCTTCTCAAAGAAGCTGAGGAGTTTTTGAGGAAACATAAGCTACTGTAGTTGCCCAATTCATTGGGCATAATTTCCTTTCCCCTTGTGGGAGAGGGCTTCGGTATGAGCTCAGCCGAACGATTAAGGAGAGGGGGTCATTATTATCACCCTCCCCTTTATCCCCTTCTATCAAGGGAGTAGAATTAAAAGAGGTAGTTACCCAATTTATTGGGCTTCAGATTTGGTGGGTCAGGCATCCCTGTCCTACGGACCCGCTTATAGGGCCTGACCGGAACAGGCAAGATGTCTGTTCTACCAATTAAAGACAGACGCATGGCTATGCGTCTCTACCATCGGTAACCCCGCCTTGTCTTCAAGGCGGGGCGATTTTTGTGAGCGTCGGTTCCCCTGACCCGACGGGTAAGTAGGACAGGACAAGCCTGCTTAAGGTAAACACACCAATTCATATCTTTTAAGTATTTTTTAAGACCAATAAAGATTTTTCTACCAAATTTTATTTGCATTTTTTATTAAAATTTATTATAATAATTTAATTTTTTATGGAGTTTGTGAAAAAAATAACTTGCCTTAAGGAGTTTAAAAAATGAAAATTCACGAATATCAAGCCAAAGAGATTTTTCTCAAATACAAAATACCTGTTCCCCCGGGAGAAGTTGCTACTACACCAGAACAGGTTAAAGAAATTGCTCAAAGAATTGGAAAACCGGTGATGATCAAATCACAGGTTCACGTGGGCGGAAGGGGAAAAGCCGGTGGAATAAAGCCTGCACAAAACCCGGATGAAGCTTATCAAAAGGCAGAAAACATCCTGGGAATGGATATCAAGGGACTAAAAGTGAAGAAGGTGTTGGTCACCGAATGCAAGGATATCGCATCTGAAGCCTACATCGGAGTAATAGTCGATCGCAAGACCAAGAAATCTGTGATTATGGTCTCGGCTGCCGGAGGTATCGATATCGAGGAAGTTGCCAGAACTACCCCGGAAAAGATTTTTAAAATGGAAGTGGACCCGCTTTTGGGATTGCAGGTTTATCAGGCACGCGATTTAGCTTACAAACTTTATTCCGATTCGAAAACTGCCAATCAAACCATTCCCGTAATAATGAGGTTGTATCAAGCCTTCTGGGAAAATGATTGTTCCTTAGCAGAGATAAATCCTTTTATCACCACACCACAGGGTGAGGTCTGGGCTATTGATGCCAAGATCAATATTGATGACAACGGTCTGGAAAGACATCCGGAGATCGAAGAGCTAAGAGATTCGGATGCAGAGGAGCCGGGCGAGAACGATGCTCGTCAGCAGGGGTTGTCCTTTGTTAAACTGGATGGGAATATCGGCTGTGTGGTTAATGGTGCTGGTCTGGCTATGGCAACAATGGACCTGGTTAAGCATTTCGGTGCAGAGCCAGCAAATTTTTTGGATATCGGCGGAAGCTCCAATCCGGAGAAGGTTGTTACAGCAATGAGAATTATCACACGCGACCCCAATGTAAAAGCTATTCTGTTTAACATCTTTGGAGGGATTACCCGGTGTGATGATGTGGCTAACGGAATCGTGGCAGCACTCAAAGAATTCAAGCCCAAAGTACCGATAGTAGTCAGATTAACCGGAACGAATGAAGACAAAGCCAGGGATATATTGAAAGAAGTAGGTCTTTCCGTCACTTCTTCTATGGAAGATGTGGTTAAAAAGGCGATTGAGAAAAGTAGGGTTACTCAATTGCAGATATTTGAAAAATGATTTGTAGGGGCGTTCAATTGAACACCCCTACATTAAAATAATATGGAACGCATCCGTTTGGATGCACTCCAGGTTGAAGGAGGATAAATTGAGCATATTAGTGGATAAAAATACAAGAGTGGTTGTTCAGGGAATTACAGGCAGGGATGGTGCTTTTCATACCAAACAGATGCTGGCTTATGGCACTAAAGTTGTAGCTGGTGTTACGCCGGGTAAAGCCGGGGAAAAAGTTGAAAGTGTTCCGGTATTTAACTCGGTAAAAGAAG
>JAOUFL010000079.1 GCA_029858245.1 Candidatus Zixiibacteriota bacterium | reverse complement strand
GGGGAATATCGGAAACTATGGAGAGCAAGCCTGGAATATCACCAGCTTTAATCTTTTTTCCATTTTCATACCCCAGGATTAGGCCGTGTCTGAGAAATTCTAATTCCTCGAAGAAATGAAACTCTAAATAATTCAAACCCTCCTTTTTCCCTATTCCTATTCTTCTATCAGGTGAAGAGTTAATTCTCATTGATTATATATGCTCGAGGTCTACCCCTTTAGCCCTCTCAACCTCAATAACTCCCTTGACCCTTTTTATCCTTTTGATAGCCTTGTTCAGATGTCTTAGATTTTTAACTTCTATGATCAAACTTCCAACGGTTGCTGCCAGCCCTGGTTTTATCTCCGCACCGCGCACATTGGTATCCGAATCTGCAATGGCTTCGGTGATGTCCTTCAGAATATTTTTGCGGTCCTCGACCAGAATCTCCAGATTAACCATAAACGATTGATTCCTGTCGACATCCCACTCCACTTCCACCTTTCTATCACTTTCCACCATCATCTGCAGGGCATTAATGCAGTCTGCTCGATGAACTGAAACACCCCTGCCCCGTGTTATGAAGCCAACCACCCTTTCACCCGGAATCGGCTGACAGCATCTGGCAAATCTGAACATAAGATTACCCAGACCTTGTATCCTTATACCACTTTTTCCTCTTGCCTTTTCCACAAACTTCTGGATAACACCTTCTTTTAACTCAGAAGGTTTTTCCTCTGGCAGGATTTCCTGTATGACCTGCTTTATGGAGAGGGTTCCATTACCCAGTGCTGTTAAAAGTGCTTCGGAAGAAGAAAGGTTTAGTCTCATCCCCAGATCGGTTATTTTCTGCTCTCCCATCATCTTAAGATGATGTTTCTTTAACTCCTTTTCCAGAATCTCCCTTCCCAGATTCAGGCTTTCCTCATACTTTTTCTGTTTAAGAAAATGTTTGATCTTGCTTCTCGCTTTGGTAGTCTTGACGATTTTCAGCCAGTCAGTAGTAGGTATTTGATGAGGGGAGGTAAATATCTCCACTTTGTCACCGCTGGCAAGTCCGGTATTCAAGGGTACCATCCTATCATTTACTCTTGAACCAGAGCAGTGATCCCCAATATCAGAATGAATGGCGTAAGCAAAATCGAGCGGAGTTGACCCTTTAGGTAACTGCCTTAACTCACCCTTGGGAGTAAAGACAAAAACGTCATCCTGGAACAGGTCTATCTTAAGATATTCCAGAAATTCTGTGGGATTGGAAAGCTCCCTTTGCCATTCTAATACTTCCCTTAACCAGATCATCTGCTTGTCGGATTCGTCCAGCTCCTTCTTCCCCTCTTTGTAGAGCCAGTGAGAAGCGATGCCATATTCTGCAGTATGGTGCATTTGATGAGTTCTTATCTGGATTTCGACTGCTCTCCCCCGGGGACCAATAACCGTGGTATGAAGGGACTGGTACATATTCCTCTTTGGAGTTGCTATGTAATCCCTGAATCTCTCTGCTATGGGGGTCCACAGACTGTGAACCACGCCCAGAGCTTGATAACACTCGGTTACTGTGTCAACAATAACCCTGATGGCAAATAAGTCGTAGATCTCATCCAGGGGTTTATTCTGCTCTTTGATTTTGCGGTAGACGCTGAACAGATGTTTAGCCCTGCCAGCTATTTCTGATTTTATTTCTGATCTGTCCAACTCAGTTTTCAAAGGTTTTAAAACCTCCTGTATATATTCCTCCCTTTCTCCTTTCCTCTCGTCAGTACTCTTAAGAAGTTGGAAGTATGCATCGGGATCTATATATCTCAAAGAAAGGTCTTCTAATTCTGTTTTTATCACAGCCATTCCGAAACGGTGAGCTAAAGGAGCATAAACTTCCCTGGTCTCCTTGGCTATTTTTAGTTGTTTTTCTTTATAAAGCGCGTTCAGAGTGCGCATATTGTGAAGCCGGTCAGCCACTTTTATGATAATCACCCTTATGTCTTTAGCCATGGATAGAAGCAGCTTGCGGTAATATTCCACCTGCTCTTCTTCCGCGCTTTCGAATTTGAATTCTCCTATTTTGGTCACCCCATCCACCAGCATAGCTATCTCTTCGCCAAATTCTTTTTTTATCTCATGCAGCGTAATTTCGGTTTCTTCGATAACATCGTGTATCATCCCGGCGGTTATGGTAGAGGTATCCAGGTGCTGCTCTGCCAGGATAAAAGCCACCTCCAGGCAGTGCTGAATATAAGGGTCGCCCGATTCACGAAACTGTCCATGGTGAGCCCTGTCCGAAAACTCGTATGCCTTCCTTAAAAGCGGGATGTCCACATTCGCATTAAAAGATTCTATCTTTATAACGAATTCGGCTAAATTCATCAGTACCTTCTGACTTCATTATTTAAAGGTTTTTATACCTCTTTTAGGGAACACTAAATCTTGAAAAAAGAACCGTATCTTTCAACCTCCCTGCCCGGGCAGCCTGATATTTGCCAGAGGAACAGATGTGAATAAATCAGAGAATTCTCCCTGAACTTTTCAACCATACCTAAAGTAAGTATTGAGCCTATCAGGTTTAAGCTTATATTAATCAAGGTCTTAATCGGCATAATGATTCTCAATAAAAAATATGTAACTCGGCTGTAGTTCTTCTTATAAAATCTATAATAACTACGATAATATTCTATTCTCCCTTTGGACTTAAAATCAAGAAGACTCTGGCCCTGTTTGTGAATAACCTTTATCTGGGGAAGATGAAATATTTTCCACCCCATCTTTTTCATCTGAAAACACCAGTCTGTTTCCTCCAGGAATAGAAAATAACCGGGGTCTAATTTCCCTGCTTCTGCCACTGCATGCTTTCGCACTATCATACAGGCACCGATAACTGATTCAACCTCAACCGGTGAGGCATAATCCTGATATTTACTCTGGTATCTTCCCGGAAAAAGAATTTTCAAAATCGATTTGTTGAAAATCTCCTGGGCTAAGCCGGGGAAATTTGCTATGGAGTTCTGTTTGGAGCCATCGGGATTTAAAAGCTGAACTCCGGCTAACCCTGCATCTTTATTCAAATTCATAAAATCTAACATTCCTCCGAGGGTATCAGGCAGTATCAACACATCCGGATTTAGAAGTAAGTAGTAAGTGCCACTCGCCGAATCAAGAGCCTTGTTAACCCCTCGAGCAAAACCTGTATTCTCGGAATTTATAATGAGCTTAACCTGTGGGAAATCTTTTTCGACCATTTCCACGCTCTTGTCCCCTGAATTATTATCGACAACCAAAATCTCGAGATTAAGGTTTTCACTGTTCTCGTATATCGAATTCAGACATCCTCTTAAATGAGTGGAGGTGTTGAAATTAATTATGATAATTGATATGTCCATTATGTATTATTAAAATCTATTTCCATCGAATTCCAAAACTATCCCCGAACAGAAAAAACATTAAGCTAACCGGGTTCATGAATTTATCAAGACTCTTTTTTTACTTTTTCCAGTTCCCAGTATTTTGCATATTTATCGAATACATAAAAAGAATGAAATACGCTGAGAATCAATCCTGGTACACCATCCCTGAATCCCTGTTTCAAGATATAGATTTTAAAAAAGCCCAGGATTGGTGAAAAAAGCAGTTTCAAAAAGATACCTGATCTATTTTCTGTCTGCATCTGCCTGGCTGAAAGGGTGGTATATTTGTCTAATTTTTTTAAATTATGACTGAGGTTTTCAAAAGGATAATGTTCCATTCTTCCTTTTAATTTCTCTGTTTTACCTTGAATTTCAACCTTCTCGTGCACCTGATTTTCTCCAACTGCCGCTTTTTCCTTTCTGAAAAGTCTGAGTACCCAATCCGGCTGCCAGGCGTGTTCTATCCACCTGCCCAAAAATTTGGAGCGTCTTCTGATCCAGAAACCATCGACATCTGCGTTCGAGTCTATCCTCTTCCTTATCTCCCGGGCTAATTCGGAAGTAATCACCTCATCTGCGTCAACATTTAAAATCCACTCAAAGGAAGCCAGGTTGCAGGCAAACTCTCTCTGTTTGGCAAAACCTCTCCATTTCTCCAGAAAAACCTTCCGGGTATACTCTTTAGCTATGGACACCGTTCTATCCTCGCTTTTGGAGTCCACTACGATAATCTCATCCGCAAATTTCAAGCTCTCCAGACACCGGCGAATATTATTCTCCTCGTTATAGGTTATGACAACTGCTGAGACTTTTGACATAATCAGCCTCAAATCACTGAATAAACTTATTATAAAAATCTTCCGTTTTAGAAGTAAACGACTCTAAGGAGAAATCATCAACTGCTAATTTCCGGGAGGCTTTCCCGAATTCTTTTCTTTTGACTTCATCCCTGAGCAGTTTCAAAATTACCTGCCCCATCCCCCGACTGTCTTTTGGCTCAACCAGGAAACCATTTATTCCATCCTTAACTACTTCTGGTATTGCGTTGATTTTGGTCCCCACTACCGGTTTTCCTGCTGCCATATATTCCAGGGCAACTCTGCACACCATCTCGGAGCCTGTGGAGGCTACTACCCCCACATCCATCAGGGATATTATCTTTCTGGGATCGGGAAACCTTCCTATAAAAATAAATTTGTCTGCATAACCCCTATTTTCGACTAATTCACTCAAACGGTAAGATTTAACCTGTGCATCTTCACCGGCAATCAAAAACTTTACTTTTTGAAAACTCTTCAGCACCTCAAAAGCTGCTTGTATAAAATACCTGTGCCCCTTTACCGGGGAAAGCCTCCCCAGAATACCAACCACCAGTTCATCTCTGTATATCTCCAGTCTTCCTGAGAGCTCCTTATCCTTTTCTGTGGGATAATAGAATTCAGGGTCAATCCCTAAGGGTATGTTCACCAGTCTTCCCTCATCCAGATTATACTCTTTTACATAACTTCCATATAAAACCTCGGCTGTAGTTATGACACCATCTGTCCATTTTTGTATAAGTCTCAGATTGAGAAAATTATTTTTCGGTTTTCTCTGATCCCCGCGTGTACGGATCAATACGAATTTTTTTTTAAATAGCTTCTTCAGCAGGCTGGCATACAAATGCCCTTCACCCTGATGTGCATTCACCAGATCGATTTTTTTCTGCTCGATTAAATCTGAGAGTCTTTTTATATTATAAAAAAAACCTCCTGGATTTTGGTGACTCAGGTAAAGGTCAGGGTAAGTCTCCAATCCCTT
This sequence comes from Candidatus Zixiibacteriota bacterium, assembly GCA_029858245.1. Lineage (GTDB taxonomy): Bacteria > Zixibacteria > MSB-5A5 > MSB-5A5 > RBG-16-43-9 > JAOUFL01. The sequence goes on along the minus strand of JAOUFL010000079.1, from coordinate 4,492 downwards.
TTCCTCTGCGACTTTTAGCGAGGGTGAACCCTTATCAGCAGCTATAATTACCCGGTGCCCACTTTTACTCAGCCCCGAGGATATAGCCACTGCATAATGAGCACAGGCATTATACCACCTGAAGTTAACCAGTTGTAAAATGTTGAGAGTTTTTTTCATATCCTCGTAGCGTCAGGGATTATCCCTGACATTTTCATCCTCCATAAAATTAACACAAAGATTTCGAACTCACCCCTACCCCCTCTCTTCTTAAGAGAGGGGGATCAAGAGGGTGAGTATCATTCGCTGGGCGTAAAGTCCGGCGCTACTTCTCACTTCTCACGTCTCACATTTTACCTTATTTATTATTGTATTTGAACTGTATCTCATAAAGCTTTTTATATAGCCCTTCTTCGTTAATTAAATCTTTATGTTTTCCCATCTGGGCAATTCTTCCTTCCTCTAAAACCACGATCTTATCAGCATTCTGAATGGTGGAAAGACGATGAGCGATCACAAAGGTGGTGCGGTTTTTCATCAGCCGGTCTATAGCCTCCTGCACTAAAAGCTCCGATTCGGAATCCAGGGCTGAGGTTGCCTCATCGAATATAAGAATAGAAGGATTTTTATATAATGCCCTGGCAATCGCCAGCCTCTGTCTTTCGCCTCCGGAAAGCTTTACCCCTCTGTCGCCGATGACAGTCCTGAATCCATCCGGTAATTCCCTGATGAACTCATAGGCATTAGCCATCCTGGCTGCCTCTTCCACTCCCTCCTGTGTAGCCTTCTCATCCCCGTATGCGATATTGTTCCAGATCGTATCATTGAAGAGTATAATTTCCTGGGTAACTATACCCATAAGATTCCTCAGTGAAGTTATGTCGATCCTTTTTAAATCTATACTGTCTATTTCGATTATCCCTTGTGTGGGGTCATAAAAACGGGGAATCAAATCCACCAGTGTCGATTTACCCGCACCGGAAGGTCCTACCAGGGCTACTATCTCTCCTGCTTTCACTTCCAGATTGATTTTCTCCAGAGCCTCTTTTTTACTGTTGTACTTAAAAGATACCTCCTTAAATTTCATTCCTTCTTTTAAGCTATCTATTTTTTTCCCATCCTCGGGATTTTTTATCCTGGGTTGAGTATCCAGAACCTCGAAGATCCTGGTAGCAGCAGCTATACCCTGCTGTATGTCTATATTAACATGACTCAATATCTTCAGCGGCTGCATCAGCGAAAACATTGCTACCAGAAACAGAAAAAACCTGTCCGGAGTGAGCCCGCCACCTGCCAGGATTGCCTTTCCTCCGAACCAGAGTATTAACACTCCTGCCGTAGCTCCCAGGAATTCAGTTAAAGGCGGGGCTAAAGAGCCGACTCTGGTTAATCTTACCATAGTCTTGAAATAATCCCGGGTATAGCTGAAAAATTTCTTCAGCTCAAACCCCTCCATGGCAAAAGCTTTAACCACCTTTATCCCCGAAACAGTTTCCTGCAGGACCGAAGTTATATTACCCATCTTCTGCTGTGACAGGACACTGCGTGAGCGTAACTTTTTGCCTACCTGCATAATCACAAGGATACCCGGAGGTAAAAGCAGAAATGCAATCAGAGTTAACTTCCAGCTTGCCCAGACTACCAGAAATAAATATACTATTATTAAAGACATCTGCCGCAATCCCCCGGCAAATCCGGAGGAAACAGCAGACCTGACCAGATTAACATCATTGGTTACTCTGGAAATCAACACTCCGGTTTTCTTTCCATAAAAATACTCAATAGGAAGAAGGTGATAATGAGAATAAAGCTTGTTCCGCAGGTCCCTTACCACTCCCTCCTGAACAAGAATCATCAGATAGTTTTCTAAATACCAGAAAATATTTTTAAGAAAGAATATGATTAAGATAAAGATACACAAACGCTTAAGGCTGTCTACTTTATCTTTTCCTTTAAGCCAGGAATCAAATGTATCTTTTAATTTTCCCGGAACTAAAACCACCAGACTCTCGCCATTTGGGGTGCTCTTTTCCGGTGAGATCTCAGCTGAATCGGATAGCGGTTTGCTTTGCTCATAAAAAATCATTCTGGTAAAGGGAACTATCATGGTAAGGGAAAAACCGCTCATAGCCGCGAAAAGAATCATAAAGATAATAGATCCCCAGAATGCTTTAAGGTGCGGTTTTAAGAATTTTAAAAGTCTCAGGTAAAGTCTCATGTCTAATTTTTATTTTATAGTTTTTTTGATCGGGAATAAGTGATTCGTAATAACCCACCCTCTCGTATTGGAGGAGAGGCTTTTATAAACTCAAGTGTCCTGATCCTGTTTCCCGGAGTTATCTTTAATATTTTTTCCTTCATGATTATATGCCATTTCTATATTTGCTTTCTTCTATTATCATTATTCAGGTGTATTTACTTTTACCTGTCTGTTTTTCGAAAGCACATCGATCATATCCTCCGCCTTTTTTAATACCTCTTTCAATTCCACCATACCATCCGGTGAATAAATGATACTGTCCAGTTTCCCTGTAGGTCCATATTTACGTGGTTCTGAATTGAAAAAGATTGCCAGGGTTGGAGTTCTTACCGCAGTCGACAGATGCATTATCCCCGAATCGGATGAGATGAAAAGATCACATCTTTTCAAAAGCGCAGAAAGCCTGGGTAGCGGAAGGACCTCTTTTAAGAGACCTGGAATTCTCAGATTTTCAACCAGATTCCTCTCATTGGGTCCCCAGATATAAATGAGTTTTGCATTAGCCTTTTTTCTCAGTTCATCTCCTAAATCGATAAAATTCTCTGCTGCCCATCTTTTCCTGCCGGTTCCACCCAGATTAATCCCAATAAGAAAATCTCCCTTTATGATACCCATCTTTTCCAGATAAAAATCAATATTTACCTCTTCCTCTTTGTTCACTTCTAAAAAAGGCAGCGGGACGGATTTTAAAGGAGAAATAGCTCTTAATAGGTCAAGATGCATATTTATAGCATGCCTGTTTTTTTTAGCCTGCGGTATTTCCACATTCAGAAATAAATCACTGCTTTCTCTTTTATACCCTATTCTATATCTGGCTCCGGAAAGGTAAATCCACATCCCGTGACTTAAAGAAAGCTCGCTCTCATCCGAGCAGTCAAATGCTAAATCGATTTTCCTTCTCCGGAGTCTAATGATGGTATGGACAAATGCAAGCGGGTTTCTGATATATCTTTTTTTCTCCAGAACCATCAGCTCATCCATAAGCCTGGAATTTGAAAATAGCTCTACCGAAGCTTCACTTACCAGGTAAGAGATCTTTACCCCGGGAAACTTCTCTCTTAAGGCTAAAAGCAGTGGTGTGGTCAATATCAGGTTGCCGATCCGGTTATCCTGCCTGATCACCAGTATCCTTTTAATAGAGGAAAATTTAATTTCCCCTTTAACCGGTTTATTTCTTAAAAAAAGTTTTAGTACTTTAATCAGGAAATTCTTTCCTTTTCTCTCCAGTTTCTTTCTCATTTTATCTCTGGTTTAATAATACTCTATTTGTCTTTTTTACAGATAATTCTCTCCACAGGGAATAAAAACAATTCTAATATCATCAAATTCAAAAGTCAATATCTTTTAGAGCTATAAACTTAACACCAAGCTTTTGTTTATCATAATAAATTTGAGTGCCTGAAAAGGTGATATTCGGAATTTATCAAACCATAAGAATATATAAATCAATAAAAAAACAGGCATTGCTGCCTGTTCCATATTTAAAGGATGAAATTAACGTCGTTCACGACTGCTTAAGAAAGGAATTTTCTTTTCATTTTTTTATAGGTTTTTTCCCGATGTTCTCCTTGAAAACTTTAGACAACCTCTTTATCCCCTCTTCGATGATATCTTCTGCCATAGTGCAGAAACACAATCTCAGGGTATTATCCTTAGCTTCGGTTGCAGAAAAGAACTTTCCCGGAACAAAAGCTACTTTTTCCTGAACTGCTTTATCGAATAGGGCTGTTGCAGAATCGCCTTCGGGTAATTCTACCCACAGAAAAAGCCCTCCTTCAGGACTGGTCCAGGTAATCTCCTGCGGGAAATATTTTTTTAGAGCCTGTAACATCGCCTCCATTCTGCTGGCATAAGATTTTTTTATCTTTTCAATGTGTTCATCCAGAAGTCCTGCGTTCACATATTCGTAAAGTATATATTGAGCAAAGGTATTGGTATGTAGATCGGTTCCCTGTTTCATCTTCTCGAAGACCTTCATTGCCTCGGTCGATGCGGTAATCCATCCCAATCTAATTCCGGGGGAGAAAATCTTGGAAAAAGTACCTAACTGTATTACCAGATCGCCTCCCAGGCTCCTTAAAGATGGCACATCTTTTCCTTTGTACCTCAACTCCCCATACGGGTTATCATCTATGATGGGAACATAATATTCCTTCGCCAGCTTTACCAGGAGCTTCCTCCTTTCATAGCTCATGGTAATTCCCGAGGGATTCTGAAAATTAGGAACTACATATATGAAGCGCGGTTTGCTTT
>JAOUFL010000078.1 GCA_029858245.1 Candidatus Zixiibacteriota bacterium | reverse complement strand
CCTTGGAAAAAAAAGGAGAGATAATTTCAGGAGTGGTTTATAATCCGGTTTTAGAAGAGCTTTTTGTGGCAGAAAAAAATAAAGGTGCATTTATGAATGGAAAAAGAATATATGTTTCAAAAACCAGAGAGCTTTCCCGAAGCTTGCTGGCAACGGGTTTTCCTTATGATATCCGAGAAAGCAAAATTAACAATTTAGACCATTTCACAAATTTCGCCCTGCGGTCCCAGGCCATAAGAAGGGCTGGCTCTGCAGCTCTGGATTTATGTTATCTGGCTAAGGGGATTTTCGATGGTTTCTGGGAGCTTAAACTTTCTCCCTGGGATACTGCTGCGGGAAGTTTGATGGTCAAAGAGGCAGGGGGTGAGGTCACTGACTTCTCAGGAAACCAATTCAGCATCTACCAGAAAAATATCCTGGGCACAAATGGTAAAATACACAGTCAGATGATACAGGTTTTAAAAAAGGGAAAGAAAGTTTAAATATGGACCAGAGATATATAAGAAATTTCTCCATCATTGCCCACATCGACCATGGCAAATCAACTCTGGCTGACCGGCTCTTAGAGTTTACCCATACCCTGCCTCCGAGGGAAATGAGGGAGCAGGTTCTGGACAATATGGAACTGGAGCGGGAAAGAGGGATAACCATTAAGGCGCATGCTATCAGGATGAACTATAAGGCTGAAGATGCAAACGAGTATATTTTAAATCTCATAGATACGCCCGGACATGTCGATTTCACCTATGAGGTATCCAGGTCTCTGGCTGCCTGCGAGGGAGCATTACTGGTAGTGGATGCGTCTCAGGGGGTTGAGGCACAGACCATCTCCAACCTTTTCCTGGCTCTGGAGAACAATTTATCCATTATCCCCATCATAAACAAAATAGACCTGCAGGGTGCTCAAATAGATATGGTCAAAAGTCAATTAATCGACATCTTGGGAATAGAGGAGGAAGAGATACTTCTGGTCTCAGCCAGACAGGGTATAGGGGTAAAAGAGACTTTAGAGGCTATCATTAAAAGAACTCCTCCTCCTTCCGGTGACAATAAAAATCCATTGAAGGGGCTGATTTTCGATTCCTTTTTCGACCAGTACCGGGGTACAGTTCCCTATATAAGGATAAAAGAGGGGTGTCTTAAAAAAGGAGATAGGATTAAATTCTTTTCGAATCAAAAAGATTATGAAATAGACGAGGTAGGTTATTTCAGGTTGAAATTGATACCCGCAGAAAAGCTCTCAGCCGGAGAGGTAGGGTATCTGATGGCAAATATAAAAAATGTTACTGATGCCAGAGTAGGGGATACCATAATTTCAGCCCTTAATCCGTCTGACTCTCCCCTGTTTGGGTTCAAAGAGATCAAGCCGATGGTTTTTTCCGGATTTTATCCGCTTGAATCCGAGAATTACGAGGAGTTAAAGGACGCGCTGGAGAAACTGAAAACAAACGATGCCTCACTGGTTTTCGAGCCGGAGACATCGAACGCCTTGGGTTTCGGGTTCAGGTGCGGGTTTCTGGGATTACTGCATCTAGAGATAGTTCAGGAAAGATTAAACAGGGAATACGGACAGTCGATCATTGCCACAGTTCCCAACGTGAAATACAGGGTGACCTTAAAAGATGGAAAAGAAATTTATATAGAAAATCCCGCGCATATGCCCCCGATTGGTAAGATAGAGAGAATCGAGGAGCCCTTTGTCCTGGCACAGATTATCTCGCCTTCAGAGTATATAGGGAATATAATGAAGCTGGTGATGGAGAGGAGAGGTAATTACAAAACCACCGAATATGTGGATAGATTCAGGGTCTCCCTGCATTTCGAAATACCCTTTTCCGAGATCATCTTCGATTTCTACGATAAGTTAAAGTCGATTACCAGGGGATATGCCTCCCTGAATTATGAATGGGTTGATTATAAGGAATCGGAGCTGGTAAGGCTCAGCATATTAATCAATGGTGAGCCAGTAGATGCGCTCTCCTCTATCGTTCACAGAGACAAAGCTTATTTCTATGGGAAAAATTTATGCCAGAAGTTAAGGAAACTCATTCCCCGCCAGCTTTTCGAGGTTACCATTCAGGCATCTATCGGCTCCAAGGTCATAGCCCGGGAGTCGGTTAAGCCCTTAAGGAAAAACGTAACCGCAAAGCTGTATGGGGGGGATGTTACCAGAAAGAGGAAGCTTTTGGATAAACAAAAAGAGGGGAAGAAAAGGATGAAACAGGTAGGTTCAGTGGAAATACCCCAGGAGGCTTTTCTGGCTATACTCCAGGTGGAAAAATAAATTTCACCCTCCCCCTTCAATTGCCCAATTCATTAGTAATCGGATTTGTTAGTAGGTCAGACATTCTTGTCTGACATTAATTGATAGTCAATTTACCCATGTTAAGGATAACATGGGTTTATCGAACTTAAAATACAACTTTATTAATATCAATTAATTTATTTAAAATCATAAAAAAAGACTTGACATCGAGATTAATTAAACATAATTTCGAATTGAAATTTAAACAATATTTGTTAAACTATTTTTGAAAGGAGGGAGTTATGAGGAATTCAAAAATTATTTTATCCTTTTTGATATTTTTTTCTGCTCTATTTCTGGGTTACTTCGCTGCGCGTAGTACTAGCGAAGACGAACTAAATTCAGCTGAAGATAAGTTAAAAATTGAAGTCGAGGTTAATACTGAAAAAGAGCTACTGCATTTAAAAGAAATTGGATTAAATTGTGCTGAAGTCGGAAAATGTATCTGTCTGGCAGATGTTACTCAATTACAAAGTTTAAGAAGGTTTAATTATGTATTCAGGCCTTACAGTAAAGTACTTGCTACAAAGAGAAATAGAGAAATTAGTCAGACACAAGTATTCCAGATGAAAATCGAAGTAAAAAGTGAAGTAGAACAGAACTTGATAAAGAGTTTGGGGCTTGATTGCATAAAAATTGGAGAATGTACTACTGAAGTAGATATTGTGCAAATGAATCAGCTAAAAAAATACCGGATACCATTCTCTGGAATAAGAGAAGGAATAAGAGTTGAAGGTTCTTCAACCACCCACAAAACATTAGGATCAACATATGGGGAAAGTGGTATTATTAATTATCCAATCCCTTTATTAGAATGGGGTTGTAGTTCTATTACAATAGATAATGCTCCTACTGAAGCATCAGTCACTCAGCTACAAGTAAAATATACTGTTTATGATCCCGATGGTGAGGTTACATATCTTTGGGTGGAATTTGCCAACCAAAGCGGGAATAAGAAATATACACTTTGGGATTTGGAGGGTAGCGGTCAATACATTCAGGAAACAGAGATAATAGAAGACGCTTTTGACGGGGAAAGTGTTAACCAGACATGGAAATTATGTGCAATGGACTATTTCAGTCCTACAAATGCTGAAATAGTGTACTGGAAATTGACTATATGGTTCTCCGGTCCACCAGTATATATGACAAGATCAACAGATTTTCCTATACCATATTGGCCGGATTCTGTCCAGAGCACAATAACAGTGAATACAGCACCGGATTGGAAAAGAGTATCAAGTATGGATATACATTATGACGTGATCCATCCCTATATAGGAGATCTTGAAATCTGGTTAACTGACTCAGATCATACATATGAATATTGGTTATGGTTGTGGGATGGTATGGATGATAATGATATCCATCAGACAGTAACCAGTATCAATACATTCAATGGTGAATATGTCAATCAGACCTGGAGACTCTGGGCAAGGGATTGGTTTGAAGAGGACTCGGGTTATATAGATTTCTGGTCTATAACTTTATGGTACGAAGATCTGCCAGACTTGGTTATTGAAAGGATGACCCCCAGCAATTACAATCCTATGATCGGGGAGTACATAAGCATGGATATGGTGATAAAAAACAACGGTTCAAGAGATGCATCGCCTTTTAATGTAGGGTTTTACAAAAACCTCTATTGGCCACCGGATATCTATACTTATGAAGATGATAAAGAATATATTGACACTTTGGTTTCTGGGGATTCACAACTAGTTACCTTTACCGGTATAACTTTTACAGATACCTCCACCAGGAATATGTATGGTTTAGCCGACTGTGATGGGCATATATTAGAAAGCGATGAAGATAATAACTATGCAGGACCAATAAGGGTAAAATGGTGGAATACTGACCCCAGCCCCGATTTGATTATAGAAGAGGTCTGGGTTAGTGGATATTGTCCCTATTTAACTGATTCAGTATTTGTAAATGCCGTCATTAAAAATCAAGGAGGTACTCCCACTACCTGCAATTGGTTTTATACAGACATATTTTATAATAGAACTACCGCTCCAGACACCACAATGGATGGAGATGATTCTCGACCCACGGTTGGTCAATTGGCACCAGGTGAAACGGATGTTGTTACTTTTATCCTTCCAAACCCCACCTCGGCCGATACCTGGACGATGTGGCTTTTAACCGATTCGGATGATCTTGTAGATGAAGGGAATGAAAGTAATAATGTCTATGGATCAATAGAGTTAGAATGGTGGGAGCTACCAACCTATAAGGCAATATCTATTACCAGAGACCAGATTATAGAGAATGCCATGGGATTTACCCTTATTGAATGGGTTTGTCCTACAATAAATGCAACTCCACCGGATACCTGCGAGCAATGGAGTTCTAACTATACTGTTGGAGATACCTTTTGGGGAGAAGCTTATGAGTGGGGAGGAAGTGATGATACAGGCCAATTCAGATGTAATTTGGATAAAGGTTTGAGAGCTGGTGCTCTGGGTGTAGGCGGAGTATGTCCACTTCCTCCTGGAGGATATGCCTGGGCAACTGGCGTAGAATGTTGCGGCCTGGTATGGCATTCGTTAGAATCCGGCTATCATACAACCAAGAATTTAGATGAGATAGGTAATTGGATTTTCGGGTGGGTTGAGTACCTACTTAAAGGAGACTACTTGTTAACTTATGATAAACATACCTTTATATTTGAGAGCTGGGGTAAAAATAACCTAATGAATGTTATTGAAGCTGGAGATTTCCGTCGTATAGACCCAGACGGATCATCAGAAGCTAGATATTGGGATCGTAGCGATACTTTTTACACTCAATACAACGCATACCAGTATAAAAATGTTCAGGAGGTTTCCGGTTATAATCCAGATCGAGCAGGAGATGCTAATAGCGATGGACAGGTAAATGTAAGTGACCAGACATTTCTGTTTAATTACATATTTAAGGGTTCTAATATCAGACCCCATCCTATGTGGAGAGGGGATGCTAATGGTGATTGTAAAGTATCCATATCTGATATCGTATATCTTATTAGTTATCTCTTTAAAGGAGGTGATCCACCTAAATATTGCACAGATTGTGAAGGCAGAACCTGTTACTATTATCCTTAAAAACTGGACTGATTAAAAATATTAAAGACTTATTAAAATGAATTATCAATGAATATTTAAAACTTTAAAAATAAGGTGAGAAATGAAGATGTATCGTAAAATAAGCATATTGATAACATTAGTTTTAACTTTATTAATCTTAAATCTAAAAGCTAATAATCTACCGCAAGGTTCGTATGTACCCACTGTGGTTATATCCGCACCTTGGGGAGAAAAAAACCTTTTTGATGATAATGAGCCCTCTATACCCGGAACATTTGGTTTCAGCTATAATGACGAAGGAATTGAATGTGGTCCCACCGCATTTACTGTTGCACCTAATGGAGATATTTATATAGCAGACGCACTTAATAAACGCGTGCAAAGATTCTCCGCAGATGGTAATTTCATAAAAGTTATCCCAAATGCCTGGGGTGAACTCCCCGCTGGTTTAACAGTAGACCAGGAAGGAAATATCTACTGTCCTAATACCTATACTGGAAATCCAAAAGTCCATAAATTTGACCAAAACGGTAATGAAATTAAGGTTTACCCAATCATCAAAGATGAAGAGATGGGAACTGATAGGCCTTACAACTGGTCAGCTTTTGGCATTTCTTGCGATGACTCAGGAAGAGTATTCATCCAGTATAGGAAGCGTGGAGGTAGTGCGCGAGCATTTCAGATAGGAACAAAGGAACTGGAATTCGCCCCTGCCCAACAGAAAGCCACTTTAAAAGATACAAAGTTTGGCACAACCGCTAATGTTCCTAATATGAATAGGGTTTTCAATGAAACTAATCTTCTGGGCGTGGATAAAGATGCAGTTTATACTATGATAAAAGATGAGAAAAATCCAAACATCTCCACCATCAACAAAAGCTCCTATGACGGGAGATTAATCGCCACCTATACTGTGGACTGGGGTCAGGCAGACTGTAGACTTCTCACAGCCTTTAGTATGAACAAACATACTGTTTTTGATAAAGGAAACGTATATAGCTTCTGTTCAGACAAAAAAGGGATAAGGATAATCAAATGGTCGCCTTCCGGGCAATAAGGATGAAGAGTTTTAAAAGTATATGTTTTCTTCTGGGGTGTGTTTTTATGTCTACTGCTTCAGTTTTTGAAGCAAAAAAAGAAACAGTCCAGCAGCAAACCTATACCCCACAAGTTATATTAAGCGCTTCCTGGGGGGATAAAAATCTTTTTGAGGACAGGGTACTTTCAGAACCAGGAAAAATTGGGTTTGCCCTAAGTAGCGAAGGTTTAGAATGCGGTCCAACTGCTTTTACTGTGGCTCCCAATGGAGATATATATATTGCAGATATTGTTAATGATCGCGTTCAGCGTTTTAGTTCTAACGGTTCTTTTTTAGCAATTGTCCCAAAGCTCAGAGTGGGTACTGATGTTGGAATGCGCGTGGATAAGGAAGGTAATATATATACCGGACACTTTTATACTGCTGACCCTTATGTGATGAAGTATGATCCCCAAGGCAATTTAGTGGTAACTTACCAGATAACAAAAGATGAAGAAATGGGCACAGACAGGCCATACCATTGGGGAGGACAGGGTAATATCTTATTAGATGATTCAGGCAGGGTATTTGTTCAATACATTAAGGGAGCTATTGAATACAGTTTTCAGGTTGGAACCACCACTGCACCTTTCTCCTCTGCCCAGCAGAAAACCAGCTGGCAAGAAGGATTTTTCGGAATAACTGCAAACCTGCCCACGGATAACAAACGGTACACCGGCAATCTTTTGGGAGTAGATGATAAGTTCGAATACCGTATCGAAGAGGATATAAAAAACCAGAATATCTCCATTATCACCAAATATGACCTAATAAGCAGATTAATAGGAACCTATACTCTAGACTGGAGTAAGATAGAATGCCCTCTTCTAACTGCTTTCAGTATGGGAGGCAGCCAGGTATTCGATAAGGGGAATATATACGTTTTCTGCTCAGACAAAGAAGGTGTTAGAATAATCAAATGGTCACCAGTTGAAGGTGGGAGATAATATTAGAGACACATGGCTATGCGTCTCTGCATATATCAAAAAGCGATACCCATTTTGAAAGCAACATAAGCAAAAGATCAGGACAGGACAGTGTCCTGTCTCTACATTTATATAATTATAATTATTCACCCTCCCCTTTATCCCCTCCCATCAAGGGAGGGGAGTTTCTTAGGGCACTGGACTCCCTATGACATTGTAGTTGCCCAATTCATTGGGCTTTTTTTGCTTTATAAATGAAGAAAGGGAAAGGACAGAACGATATTCTGCCCTACAGTTTAAAAAATATTTATTCCTTACCTTCTAAGAATTTATACCCTGATACCGATAATATATTAGGTAGGAACTCATACCATCTGTTGAGGATAAAAAATGCATAGAAAAGATAAATTTCCCCTCAAGGGATATATTAAGATTGCGCTTCTGGTAATCCTGATCGCAGTGCTGTTGAGGGCGTTTGTGGTCCAGTCATATAAGCTGCCCTCCTCTTCTATGGAGGATTTGCTGATAGCAGGAGATTTCGTTATGGTGAACAAACTTCATTATCGTTATAACCAGCCCAAACCGGGAGATGTAATCGTTTTTAAATATCCCTTGAATCCCAGCAAGAATATGTTACAAAGGATAATGGCTACAGAGGGTCAAACCGTAGAGATAAAAAATAAAATCGTCTATGTAGATGATAAAATAGTGACAGAGCCTTATACTGCCAAGCACACAGACCAGCGAATATTTCCCGGGGATTACTCTCCCCGGGATAATTTTGGACCAATGCAGGTACCCGAAGGGCATCTTTTTGTGCTGGGGGATAATCGGGATAACAGCAAGGATTCCAGAGAATGGGGTTTCCTGGACGCAAATTTAATCAAGGGTAAAGCTTTGTTCGTATACTGGTCCTGGGCAGTAGACCCCAATGCCCCAAAATTCAGAAGTCCATATATTACGCCGCTTCTGGAGATAATCTTCTATAACTTAGGACATCTCACAGATAGACTGCATCTCAGCCGTATCGGAACTGTGGTTGTATAAAATCCTTTACTGATTTATCATAAGGCATTATTACAGAAAACCACAACTGTTAGAGAAAACAGATATAAAAAAGCCGGGGTTTTAAAAAACCTCGGCTTTTTCGTGCTCTCATTTTTAATAAGAATACTTTAGGGTGCAGTGAAACAGTCTGAATGGAATTTTAATACCTTTCTCAAACGGTCATAGACAAAACTGTTGTTATAAGCAGGATAACCCGGATACCCTGAGTATATTTCAAAGATAGTATTGTTTTTTACACCTGAGGGGAGCGCATCATAAAAGGCTTGTGACTGCTCATCGAAGCTGAACTCATCGTTATTTCCGCAGTCGATATAAAGCTTCAGATTCCTCAGATTACTTTCAGGAATGCTTAAAATTCTGGTCAACAGGTCATTTGCCAGCCACTCATCCTGCCAGATGGAGGAAACAGTATTCCCCAGAGAGTCGAAGGGCAGGTCAACCCCGGTTTTTTGAGTTGAGGGAACAAGCCTGAAGAAAGTCGTGGTGTCGGAGTCGGCTGGATCATGCGGAGAAAATGCTACAGCCATAGCGAAGAACAGAGAGCTGAGACGGTCAAGTTCATCATTTATCGGGTCGATATCATAGTAGCCGTGACCGTTCGCATCCACCCCGTTTGAATCCAGAAATGCGGGGATTAAATCAGCAAAAGATGCAAAGTGTAATGGCGCGGACATGGCGCTGGCTGAACCATAGTATAAGGGGTAATCTGTGGCAATTCTTATGGCACCGTACCCGCCGTTACCCAAACCGGCAATGGCAAAATTTCTTCTGAAAAACGCCGTATCGTCAGAGATATTCGTCTCAGTGGTTTTTGTGGTATCAACAGTATAAGTAACCAGCGTATCTACTCGTTGGATGCTGTCCGGAGGACAGGGAGTTGTGGTAACCATACATATCGTATCGTATGTTATGGTCCAGTTGGTATCGTAATCGTAAGTAACCTTGTAAACTATTCCTCTTATATATCTGCCATAATTATAAAAAATACTGTCTCTCAGCTCCTGGGTTATATAGTCCTCGTATTTACCCCCGAAGTTTTTGCCATCCGGAGTAACCGAGTTGGTAAAGAAACTTCCCCCGAATTTACCGGCACCATTGGGCATCACGATTATCATTGGCTGGATCTCACCTGTGGATATCATCTCGTCGGCGATCGATTTTATATTATACAGATGCTTATAAGACCATCCCTGCTCCATGAAACCGTGAAGAAGAAACAGAACCGGATATTTGTAGGTGGAGTCATCCAGAAAACCGGGT
>JAOUFL010000077.1 GCA_029858245.1 Candidatus Zixiibacteriota bacterium | reverse complement strand
CTGGAAATAGTTGACCTAACCATAAATCTTCTGCCTGAGGATAAGCCAAGGTATTTAATGGGTGTAGGAACTCCGGAGGATATTGTGGAAGCCGTTTATCGAGGTGTGGATATGTTCGATTGCGTGCTTCCCACACGAAATGCACGAAATGGAACCATCTTTACCCGCAAAGGTAAGATGGTTATCAAAGCAGCGCGTTATGCGGAGGATTTCTCGCCTATCGATGAGAAATGCAGTTGTTTGGCCTGTAAGAACTATACACGGGCTTATATCAGGCACCTTTTTCAAAGCGGTGAGATAGCGGGTTTAAGGCTGGCAACCATACATTCCCTGTATTTTTATCTTAATTTGATGAAAGAGATAAGAGAATCAATCTCAAAAGGGGTTTTCACAGAGTGGAGGAATCATTTCCTGAAAGAATATAATTCATCAGAGTCTGATAAAGAATGAAAAAATTGTTGCCTGATTCATCAAGCTTATATAAACTATAGTAGAGAATAACTTGACCCGGGAAACTCAAAGAAAGAATATTTAATAACGTAAAAATTTTAAACTTAAGGAAAGGAGTGGAAATGTTCGAAACCGCTTATGCCATGGGAACACAGGGTGGACAACAGGGTGGCGGTGGTCTTATGCTCTGGCTTCCGTGGATATTAATTATAGCTGTTTTCTATTTACTTTTAATCCGTCCCCAGCAGAAAAGACAGAAGGAACATAAAACGATGCTGGAAAACCTGAGAAAAGGTGACAGGGTGGTTACCAACTCCGGGATGTTTGGTACTATTGTGGGTTTTAATGAAAAAGAGGACATAGTAGTTTTAAAAATAGCTGAGGAGGTAAAAATTGAGCTTCTAAAAAGCTCTATTGCAGGCAGGGTGCAAAAGGGAGAACAGGAGAGTAAGTAGCAGGTAATAGGTTATAGGTGATAGGTCATAGGTAGTAAAAAAATATAGTAATGGAATTGAGTGTAGAATAAGGTTTTTAAAATGGCCGTCTTGAAGCTTAGAAAGTACGGAGATCCGATCTTAAGAAGGAAAGCTGAGGAGATCAGAGTAATTGACGAAGAGGTCAGAAAATTAGCTTCCAATATGCTGGAGACTTTAAAATCCATTGGAGGAATTGGCCTGGCTGGAAACCAGGTGGGAGAGGCTAAAAGGATTTTCGTAATAGACCGTACTCATATTGATGGAGAAGAAATGCCAATAGTACTGATAAATCCGGATTTAGTTGAGTCTTCAGATGAGCAGGTGTTTGAGGAGGGGTGCCTTTCTGCTCCCGGGATTTATGAGGATGTGACCAGAGCACGCAAAGTTAAAGTAAGAGGCTTGAACTTAAAGGGAAAAACAATGGAGATAGAGGGTGAGGGTCTTTTATGCAGAGCACTGTTACATGAAATCGATCATCTTAACGGGATTTTATTCATTGACCACCTCAGTACCATTAAAAGGAAGTTATTAGGCAAAAGATTAAGGAAGATATCTGAAAACCAGTAATAGTTTTTTTGGTGAACGGGCAAACAGGGAACATCTTTTTAAATTACATACAAATACATCATGCGAATAGTTTTTATGGGTACACCGGAATTTGCTCTTCCAAGTCTGAGCCTGCTTTTAAAAAGCCAGCATCAGATAGCTGGAGTGGTTACTCAGCCAGATAAACCCAGAGGAAGAGGGCTGAAGCTGTCCAGCTCGCCGGTGAAAAAGTTTGCAGAGTTAAACGATCTGAAGGTATTAACACCGGACAAGCTAAAATCAGAGGAGTTCATAGATTCGCTTCGCGAGCTGGAGCCGGATTTGATAGCGGTTGTAGCTTTCAGAATTTTGCCCGAGGAAATATTTTTATTGCCCCCTAAAGGCACGATTAATTTACACGCTTCAATTTTGCCTAAATATAGAGGAGCTGCCCCTATCAACTGGGTTATTATAAATGGAGAAAGGATAACCGGGGCGACAACTTTTTTTATACAGAAAAAAGTCGATACAGGGAATATTATACTGCAGAGAGAGGTTGAAATAACACCTGAGGAAAACTCAGGAGAGCTTTCCTTGAAATTGTCACGACTTGGTGCAGAGCTTTTACTGGAGACTATAAACTTAATTGATAAAGGAGAGGTGAGAACATTTCCGCAGGATGAGTCCGGGATTAGTTTGGCTCCAAAGATAACCGAGGAGGTATGTAAAATAGACTGGACAAAAAAAGCCCTGGAGATAAATAATTTGATTAGAGGGCTTTCCCCGTATCCCGGGGCATTTACTTATTTCAGAGGGAAGCTTTTGAAAGTTTACAAAGCAGGCGTAGAAACTGGAAGCAGTACACCAGCTGAGCCAGGTAAGGTAGTAGAGGTTAACCAGACAAAAGGTATACTGGTTCAGACCGGACAAGGCAGCTTATACCTATTAGAGGTTCAGCTGGAGGGAAAGAAGAAACTTATGGCAGCAGATTTTATGAGAGGGGCAAGGGTAAAGGTGGGAGAGAAGTTAGGTTAGAATTTTTATGGAAACGAAAAATAACAAAAACAAGGGAAAAGGTATTTTTTTATTTCTTTCCATTTTAAGCCTGTTGGTTCTGATCCTCTTAGTAATAAGTTTATGGTATCTGATCTCCCCTCGCCTGGATAGTTTTCATCCTTATATTACCATTGGGTTGAAATTAATCTTAGGATTATCTATAATCGTAGTAACAGGGGGTCTATTCCTTATAGTGCTTTCAGCTTTGACAGAGAAGGATTTTCTTTTTCCGCATGGAGAAAAACAGATTACCATAAAAGTACTTTTCCCCATAAATCTGTTCCTGGGAAGATTATTCGGATGGTCTAAGGACCAGATCAGGGAATCGTTTGTTGCAGTTAATAATTCCTTATTTAAAGCCACCAGAAAAAGAATTAATCCTGACAGTATCTTAATCTTGCTTTCTCACTGTCTGCAGAATTACGACTGTCCCCAGAAGATTACCGCAGATTACCACAACTGCCGTATGTGCGGCAAGTGTCAGATAAGCCAGATAATAGAATTAAGAGATATATATTCGATTAAGCTTGCCATTGCCACAGGGGGAACATTAGCCCGTAAGGTGGTAGTAGAAAAAAAACCTACGGTTATAGTTGCAGTTGCCTGTGAAAGGGATTTAACCAGCGGTATTCAGGACGTATATCCTGTGCCAGTATATGGGATTCTAAACCAGAGGCCTTATGGACCGTGTATGAATACCAGGGTAGATATAGGAAGGATCGAAAAAGCACTTAATATAATTTTAAACGGGAGAGCTTGATTTGCAGAAGGATATAATAATAAACTCGACAGAGTACGAAACACGGATTGCTATTTTAGAAGATTCCAAATTAATGGAGCTATGGGTTGAGAGACCTGAAAAAGAAAGAATGGTTGGAGATATTTATAAGGGTATTGTCAAGGCAGTTCTTCCCGGTATGCAGGCTGCCTTTCTGGAGTTAGGGCTGGAGAAAAACGCTTTTCTTCACATCTCAGATATTACCGAATTGTATGAAGCCGATTTTTCAGAGGAGGAATCAGCTCAGAGAACGAGGGTAAAAAGCAGGAAAAATATCGAAGAAGTATTGAAAAAAGGGCAGGAGCTTCTGGTGCAGATAATGAAAGAGCCTATTGGAACAAAAGGTCCAAAGGTTACCTCCCAGTTATCTCTGGCGGGAAGGTGTCTGGTTCTGGTTCCGGGTGAGGAACACATCGGAGTTTCCAGAAAGATTGCAGAAAGGGAGGAGAAGAAAAGATTGAGGGAAGCGGTATCCGGCATAAAACCGGAAGGGTTCGGAGTGATCATTAGAACAATAGCAGAAGGGAAAGTGCAGAATGAGCTTAAAAATGATTTCAGGTTTCTTTTAAAACTGTGGAGCAGAATAAAAAAAGAAGCTGAGAAGAAGAAGGCTCCTTCTTTGGTGCATAAGGATATGGGAATGATCACCAGCGTGATAAGGGACCAGCTTTCACCTGAGGTAAATCAGGTGTTAATAGACTCCAAGTGGGAGTTCAAGAAAATGCGCTCCAGTCTTCGGGTGATCACACCCGCCTTAAGGCAAAAAGTAATCCTCTACGACAAGGAAATTCCCATCTTCGATTATTACAATGTGGAGAACCAGATTGAGAAGATGCTGGACCGTAAGGTCTGGCTGAGGAGAGGGGCACATATAGTCATCGATCAAACGGAAGCAATGGTTACTATCGACGTAAATACAGGCAGATTCGTAGGAAGATCAGATCAGCATGCTACCATTTTGCGAACAAATCTGGAAGCTGCC
The DNA here is from genome assembly GCA_029858245.1 of Candidatus Zixiibacteriota bacterium. Taxonomy (GTDB): domain Bacteria; phylum Zixibacteria; class MSB-5A5; order MSB-5A5; family RBG-16-43-9; genus JAOUFL01. The sequence goes on along the minus strand of JAOUFL010000077.1, from coordinate 5,447 downwards.
AGGGAGATAGCCCGACAGATAAGACTCAGAGACATCGGGGGTCTGATAATTGTGGATTTCATAGATATGTACTCGCCTGAAGATCGAAGGAAAGTTTTTGAGGAATTTAGAACCTCCTTTAGAAATGATCGATCCAAACATAGCTTTTTACCCATATCAGATTTTGGTTTGATCGAGATGACCCGTGAGAGAATAAGGCCAAGCCTGCTTTATACGTTTAGCGAGCCCTGTCCTGCCTGTGATGGAGCTGGCAGAATCCTCTCCAGGGAGACCTTAGCCTCGAAAATAGAAAGATGGTTCAAAAGAGCAAAAACTCGCTCCGTGGATAAAAGGTATAAACTGTTAGTAAATCCAGAAGTTTTTAAGGTTCTCACAGAAGGCAGGGGGGGCAGGATAAATAAGCTCTGTAAAATGCTGAGACTTGAGATCTACCCGGAAAAAGACGAAAGCTTGCCCGTGGATGAGTTCAAAATTTTCTCCCTGGATGAGGAAAAAGAGGTAACTGAGAGGTTTAAGGCTTAGCGAGTTTAAATTTCTACTTGCCTGCATCTGACAGGATAATTATATTGATGAAGAGCCGAAGTGGTGGAATTGGCAGACACGCTGTGTTCAGGGCGCAGTGTCCACAAGACGTGGGGGTTCAAATCCCCCCTTCGGCATTTTTAAGATGTCACTGGTTAACAGTTTATTGCACACAGAACCCAGACCACCTCTATTCAGAAAGTTCAGTTTAAACAATTAAGAACATAAGAGTTGAAACTAAATTTGGCGGTTAAGCGTATACTTTTAAAGTAGAACATACCGAATCTTAAACAAGGAGAGTTTATGGATTACAGATTTAAAAAGCTTTTCAGCTGGTTCTTTTTCCTACTTTTATCATTTCATTTTACCAATCTTTACGCTCAATCCGAGACCAAAGCTATACCCCAGCGCGCAGATATCGCGGACAAATACAAATGGAGCCTGGAGGATATCTATCCGGCAGCAGGAGACTGGGAGCATGATTTTACCAATTTGCAGGGGCTTATTCCCAAATTATCTGAATACAAAGGACACCTGGCTGAGTCAGGCAAAAAACTTTTGGAATGCCTGGCTTTGAATGACAGCCTTTCGGTTAAAATGGGAAAGTTGTATGTTTATGCCTATATGAAATTAGACGAGGATACCAGGGTATCCAATTCACAGCAGATGGCTGACCGCGTCTCCTCCCTGAATACGCAGTTAGATGAAGCCACTTCTTTTATCCAGCCGGAGATATTGACCATCCCGGATGAGAAAATTAAAAGCTTCATTCAAACAGAAAAAGGGCTTTCTATATATCAATTCTATTTTGAAGATCTTTTACGTACCAAGGCTCATATCCTGTCTCCAGAAGAGGAGAGAATATTAGCCCTAGCCGGTGATTTAGCCCAGGGTCCCCTGAAAATCTTCAGCATGATAGACGATGCGGATATAAAATATCCTTCAATTAAAGGCGAGAAAGGGGAGGAGGTTCAACTCACCAAAGAGAGATATTCCAGGTTTTTAGAATCAACTAACAGGCGAGTCAGACGGGATGCAAGTCAGGCTTACAACTCGACCTATCTCAAATATCTCAATACCTTAGGAGCCACCTTGACTACTCAGCTTAACAGGGATATTTTCTTTGCTCGCGCTCGAAAATATAAATCCTGCTTAGAAGCTTCGTTGGACAAGGGTAATATACCGGTGTCAGTCTATGAGAACTTAATTCAAGCGGTGAGTAATAATTTAGAACCCCTCCATAGATATATATCTTTGAGGAAAAAGGTACTGAAGGTGGATACACTTTATACTTACGATCTCTATGTTCCCCTGGTGCCAGAGGCTAAGATAGAGATATCTTATGATTCAGCCCTGGTGATTATTCAAAAAGCCTTAGCACCTCTGGGAAAGGAATATCTAAAGGATCTGAAGAAGGGATTTGATTCCAGATGGATTGATGTATATGAGACCGAAGGGAAGACCAGTAGTGCTTATTCCTGGGGAGCTTACGCTACCCATCCTTACGTCCTTTTGAATTATAACAATACACTGGAGAACATGTTTACAGTTGCCCATGAAATGGGTCATTGCCTACACCGCTATTATACCAACAAAAACGAGCCGTATGTTTATGGAGGTCACACTCTTTTTACGGCAGAGGTTGCCTCTACCATAAATGAGACACTTCTTATGCAATATATGATTAATAATGCCAAGGATAAATCTCAAAAGCTTTATCTTCTGGAATACTACATTCAACAGATCATGGGGACTTTCTATTTACAGACTCTTCTGGCAGATTTTGAAAAGATAGCTCACGAGAAGATAGAAAAAGGAGAGGCTTTGTCTGCTGGGGCAGTCCGGAAATCATATAGGGAGATTTTACAGAAATATTATGGTCCGGAGCTTTACCGGGATTCCATAAGCGACCTGGGTGCACTCAGACTCTACCATTTCTACCGAAATTTTTATGTTTATCAGTATGCAACCTCCTATACAGCTTCCACCTATCTTTCCACGGAGATCTATGAAGGCAATAAAGAGGCATTAGCTCGCTATCATAATTTTCTTAAAATCGGAACATCCGATTATCCAATCAGTATCCTGAAAAAAGCGGGTGTGGATATGAGCACCTTTGAGCCAATGGATAAAACGATTGAGCTTTTCAACAGCCTGGTAGACCAGCTGGAGAAGTTGTTATTGAAAGAATAAATACATAGAAGCTGTTCGTTTCTAATGAGCGAAAAATATCCCTTGAAAGGAAGGAGTATAACTCCTTCCTTTTTATTGTTATGAGCTTATAGACTGAGGGAAACCTTTCACTGTTCCTTTCCTTGAAAGGAGAGAAAGATTGTAACTATGAAGGTCGAATATGCTGAAACCTGCTTGCTTGTTGATAAGATCAATATTTTCTCCCTGTATGAGGAGAAGGAGGTAATTGAGAGATTTAAAGCTTAAAGAGTTAAATTTTTGCTTGCTAGTATCAGACAGGGAAATTATATTGATTTAAAGGCGAAGTGGTGGAATTGGCAGACACGCTGTGTTCAGGGCGCAGTGTCCACAAGACGTGGGGGTTCAAATCCCCCCTTCGGCATTTTTAAATAAGACCGATGAATATTAGATAACAGTTAAAATAAAGAATCAAAAACCCAAAGTTAAGGAGGAGTAATGAGTAAGCGTAAGGTTTTTTCGATCTGGTTAGTGGTTTTGCTTTTTGCGGTAGTTACCTGGAGCAATACTTTTGCCCAATCCACAGATAAAAAAGCTATTCCCCAGCGTTCCGATATCTCTGATAAATACAAATGGAAGCTGGAGGATATTTATCCCACAACTGAAGATTGGGAAAAGGATTTTGCTGAGCTGGAAAAATTTATGCCACAGGTCTCGACATTTAAAGGGCAACTGGCCGAGTCGGGGAAAAAGCTTCTGGATTGTTTAACCTTGACTGATAAACTGGATGATAAATTCTGGAAACTCTATGTTTATGCCAATCTCAAGCTGGATGAGGATACCAGAGTTTCAGCCTCTCAGGAGATGGCTGGCAGATCGGATGATTTATATACCAGGTGGAGCGAAACGATATCTTTTATACAGCCCGAGATTATTGAAATTCCCCAGGATAAGCTTGAGAATTTCATGAAAAAAGAGAAGGGACTTGACAGTTACAGGTTTTTCTTCGAAAACATCATACGCAGCAAAGCTCATATCCTTTCTCAAGAAGAGGAGAAAATTTTAGCTTTATCCGGGGATTTATCACGAAGTCCCGGGGATATTTTTGCCATGATAAACAATGCCGACATAAAATACCCAGTTATTAAAGATGAAAATGGCGAGGAGGTTCAGCTTACCAAAGAGAGATATTTAAAGTTCACGGAATCGAGGGATAGACGAGTCAGAAGGGAGGCGAATCATGCTTATAATTCATCCTATCTTAAATATCTGAACACCTTAGGGATGACCTTTACCAGCCAGATAAAAAAGGATATCTTTTATGCACGTGCTCGAAAATTTAACTCCAGCCTGGAATCCTCCCTGAATGATAACAATATTCCTGTTTCGGTTTATGAAAGTCTGATCGAAGCAGTAAACAAAAATTTGAAGCCTCTGCATAAATATATCGCACTGCGGAAAAAATATCTCCAGTACGACACTCTTTTCAACTATGACCTTTTTGTATATTTGGTCCCCGAGGTTGAAGTAGAAATACCCTATGATTCTGCTCTGGATATTATCTCTTCTGCCCTGGCTCCCTTAGGAGAAGATTATGTGAAGGATCTGAATATGGGCTTTAATTCCAGATGGATAGACGTATACGAGACAGAAGGAAAAAGATCCGGCGGATATAACTGGGGGTCATATTCCACCAACCCTTATATCCTGCTCAATTACAACAATACACTCGACAATGTCTTTACAGTGTGTCATGAGATGGGCCATTGCCTGCATGCGTACTATACTAACAGGAGCGAACCTTATGTTTATGGTGGTCATAGTCTTTTCGCTGCCGAGGTTGGTTCTACGGTAAATGAAACACTTCTCATGCAGTATCTGCTGGATAAGGTTAAGGATAAAGCCTTAAAACAGTATCTCCTGGAGTATTATATCAACCAGTTTATAAATACCTTCTATTTCCAGGTCCTGCTGGCAGAATTCGAGAAGACAACTCACGAGAAAATGGAATCGGGGGAAGCGTTATCTGCAGAGGCTATAAGAAAAGCTTACCGGGAGATTACGCAGAGATACTGGGGGCCGGAGCTTTATATCGATTCACTGAATGATATGGGTGCTCTCAGGGTTCCTCATTTATACAGGAACTTCTATGTTTATCAATATGCTACAGCATTTGCAGCAGCTAATTTTCTTTTCAATGACATCTACAGCGGCAATAAAGCAGCTATAAAAAGGTATAAAGAATTTTTAATGACCGGGACCTCAGATTACCCTATCAATATCCTAAAAAAATGTGGAGTGGATATGTCTACATCTGAGCCGGTGGATATAACGATCAAGCTTTTCGGTAAACTGGTGGATGAACTGGAGAAAACCTTGCAAGAGTGAGTTTTGTGTCCTATAAAACAGTTTCCAAAAAGCCCCATGAGCGGGGCTTTTTGTTTTTGGGGATATTTTTTAAAGAGTTTTAATTTTTATCTTGACAACTGCACTTATGTGCACTATTTTAATAAAGACAACAGACAAATGGCAAAAGTTGAAAAAGCCGGTAGCCTTAAGACTTTAGACTATTGACTGTATTTTTACAGGAGGGTTAAATGGAGGTAAGAAAACTTTTGAAATATGGAATTCCTGAAAGAATTATTGAAACCTGGGAAGAAAATCAAGGTAGCAAGCTTCTTCCCCTGCAAAACATAGCTGTTACCAGATTCAATCTTCTGGATGGCGAAAACCTGATAATCTCCGCTCCTACTTCTTCGGGCAAGACATTTTGC
>JAOUFL010000076.1 GCA_029858245.1 Candidatus Zixiibacteriota bacterium | reverse complement strand
AAAAGATTTTTCCAAATGGGGACTTCACTCGGTTATTATAGGGCAGGTCACGGATGATAAGCTTTTAAGGGTCAAGAATAAAGGGAAAGTGGTAGCAGAGATTCCTGCGAATACATTAGTTCTGGGTGGAGAAGCACCAGTATATAAGAGAGAAAAAAAGAAACCAAAATATCTGGCAAAAACATCGAAATTAGATTTGACCAGAATTAAGATACCTTCTGACCTTAATGGGGCTTTTCTCAATCTCATCAGCACGCCCAACATCTCCAGCAAAAGATGGGTTTATGAGCAGTACGATACTATGGTCAGAACCGGGACTGCAGTGGGTCCCGGCTCGGATGCGGCAGTTATTCGCCTGCGAAAGAGCAACAAAGCATTAGCCATGTCCACAGATTGCAATGGCAGGTATTGTTATCTCAATCCGAGAATGGGAGGAAGAATCGCTGTGGCTGAGGCGGCGAGAAATCTGGTCTGTTCTGGTGCCAAACCTTTAGCCATAACCAATTGTCTGAATTTTGGTGATCCTTATGACCCCGAGGTTTACTGGACCTTTACCGAATGCGTTGCCGGTATGGCTGATTCCTGCAAAACTCTGGATACTCCGGTAACCGGCGGTAATGTCTCCTTTTATAATGAAGACCCAGAAAGGATCGTTTACCCCACTCCGGTTGTAGGTATGATAGGATTAATTGAGGATACTAAAGATATAACTACCCAGTGGTTCAAAAAAGAAGGTGACCTTATTGTTCTTCTGGGAAAAAACAAGGAGGAGCTGGGGGGGTCTGAATACCTTAAAGTGATTCATAATCTGGTTAAAGGAGAGCCTCCGGTTCTGGATTTAAAATACGAAAGAGAAATTCAAAAAACCTGCTTGCAGCTGATTAAGAAAGGAGTGGTCAAATCCGCTCATGACTGCTCAGAAGGTGGCTTGGCAGTAGCACTGGCTGAGTGCTGTATATCTTCAGGTGATGGGTCATCTCTGGGGGCAGAAATCAAATTAAACGATAATCTCAGAACAGATGCCCTTCTCTTCGGTGAAACCCAGTCCCGGATAATCTTGAGCCTGGAGGAGGATAATTTAGCCGAGCTGGAGAAAATCATCAAAAAGAATAATGTCGATTTTGTGGTTCTGGGAAAAGTCGGCGGGAAAAATCTCAAGATAAATGAGTGGATAGATTTATCTGTAGATGCGATCAAAGAAAGGTTTTATAATGCCATACCTGCTGTTGTGGAAAAAAGATACTGATATTTAATTTCATTTAAAAAAGTTTTTATCTATCGTCGGGCATTAAGCCCGACGATAGATTTTTTCTGCTCTCTGCTGGTTTCCTGACAAGCGGAACTTTCGTTAAGTTGCCTTTGTTGGTGAAGTCGCTAACGAAGAGCGAGGGATTTGTTTCTACAGGTTGAAGGTTGGAAGTTTTTACCGAGCAGGAGGATGGTTTTTGTGAAATAGAACCTCACCCAAACCCTCTCCTTAGAAAGGAGAGGGTTAAGATGTAGGGGCACGGCATGCCTTACCTCTACGATATCTATTCTCTTTAAATTGTAGCGTCAGGGTTTATCCCTGACGTTTTTTTATCATTCGCCGAGCGTAAAGCCCGATGCTAAATTTTAACCCTCGTTAAATTACTTTGTTGGTGAGGACACCCACAAAGAGCAAAATAGATTCAAATTCAGACGAAGTTTAAGATCCAACAAACTGAGGAAGTAGCCTTTCCATATCATTAAATAGATATAATTATTTTAAAAAAGTACTTGACAAGGGGGGGGGAGGGGGAGCTAAATTAGAATTAAATAAATTTGATTTTAACCTGATATACCGGGGTGACGGCTCGTGCATTTTATTCTGCATCTTGAAAGAAGCTACTATCAGAAGTTTACCTGAACTGCCCAGCTCATCTTTCTATCGATGGGCTGGGCTTTTTGTTTAAGTTGATAAATGAAAATTTCAAACAAAAGATTTAGGGGTGTAAAATGAAGAAAATCATTATAGGATTAACGGTGTTAAGTTGTTTGTTCGTATTTAATTATGCAGTAGCACAGGAGCCAGACTTTGAATTTCAGCCAGGAAGGATTATTATTAAGACGACTCAGGAGTTAAACTTAAAAATTCTAAGCAATACAGGTTCAACTTTATTAGATAGTCTTAACACTTATTATGGAGTTAGCAATATAGAACAGCTTTTTAATTCTACAGGGAAAAATAGTCAACAGCTACAAATTTACAATCAGTTAGGAATGGGCAGGGTTTATTTTTTAACTTTGCCAGACACGACTGATATTTTGCAAGCTGTAGATGCTTATCAAAATCTTATAGATATTGAATTTGCTGAGCCAAATGTTTATTATAAACCCATGGATGTTTACCCTTGCGATGAGTTATTTGAACATGGTTGGCAATGGGGACTTTATAATCGTGACAGTTTAATACAACCGGGGTGCAAATACAGGGCGGATATAAAAGCACCGGAAGCCTGGGGTATTGAAAAAGGTGATACAAATTTGATTGTGGCTATAATTGATTCGGGGATCCGCAGAAACGCTGATGAAACTGGAGAGCTTAAAGACAAGGTCTGGGTTAACTGGGAAGAGAGAAATGGAATACCGGGTGTGGATGATGATAATAATGGATATACGGATGATAGTATTGGCTGGAATTTTGTATTTAACACACCTTTTGTTGAGCCATTACCAACAAGCCAATGTGCTGATTGTCTTCACGGATCTCATATAGCAAAAATAATAGGATCAGAGACTGATTCAACTAATTATTGCATGGAGTCAGCTGGTATAAACTGGGGGTGCAGATTAATGAACTGCAGGGTAGATACTTGCTACTGGTATAATGGCTTTTGTGATTATGGGGATATGAGGTTTCCATCTGCTGCAATAGCATTGGCAATTGACTATGCTGTAACTAATGGTGCCAAGGTGATAAATATGTCTTTCTGCTTTTTAATAATCGAGACACAAATGTATCCTCTTAACGTAAGGGCAGTAGAAACTGCCATTAAAAATGCTTATCTTAATGGTGTAGTATCTATTGCAGCGATGGGGAATGGTGAAGACGAGTTTTATGACCCGAAAATTGGGTGTCATCCTGCTCATTCAGAATATGCTCTGGCAGTAGGTGCTACCGACTGTGTAGATAATAGAGTGATTCATCCTCCTTACTGGCAGAGCAGTTTCGGTCCACATTTAGATATTGTTGCACCCGGTAATGACATACTGACTTTTTATAATGAATACTTTGGAGGTACTTCTGCATCATGTGCTTTTGGTTCTGGTGTAGCTTCTTTAGTAATGACTCACAGAAAGAAATTAATGCCCGCTGAGACATTAACTACTGATATGATATATGAAGTAATCAGACATACAGCAGATGATACCGTTGGGAACACTTATTCGTGGGGAGAACTGGAAGATACTCCTTGCTGGGATCAATACTACGGCTGGGGCAGAGCTAATGCCTTTAAAGCGCTTGTATCTGTAAGTCATGGTGATGCAGATAACAGCAGTCAAATTAGCATAGCAGATATTAATTATCTAATTGCCCATATCTTTCAAGGAGGACCACCACCAGTACCTGTACTCGAAATGGGAGATGCAAATTGTGACGGGTCAGTTACTTTATCTGATGCTGTATATTTAATAAACTATCTCTTTAAAGGAGGCACACGCCCACCTTTGTGCTATAATGATTGTTCGGAGTTCTAAAAGGAAGGAAGAGATGAAAAGAATAAATGCAGTAATCGGGGGCAGAAACAGAAGAAACCTTATTATAAGAGGAGGGGTTTATCCCCTCCTTTTATCTCTTATGTTTGTATTTTTACTGTCTGATATCTCCCCGGGTCAGGAGGTCTGGAAAAATTATACAGACAATAGTTTTGTAAGGTGGTTAGCACTTGAAGGCAATAACCTGTGGCAGGCAACGTATGGTGGGGCGGTAAAGAGGAACATTACCGAACCCTTATCGGATGTGACTTACTACACCAAGGAAAACAGCGGGCTGGTTTCTCTTGATATCTATTGCACAGCCGTAGATAACTCAGGGAAGAAATGGTTTGGTACCATGAAAGGAGGAGTGAGTGTATTCGATGGAGTTAACTGGACAACTTATACTACTCATAACAGCGGACTGGTTAGTGATTCCATCTTATCCATAGCCATTGACAGCTCTGGTAATGTATGGTTTGGGTCTTTGTTCAAAGGTGTCAGCAAGTTCGATGGGGTAAACTGGACCACATATGATACATTAAACAGTGGATTGACAGCCAATGACGTTTGGTTTATTGCGGTTGATCGTTCAGGTAATGTCTGGTTTTCAGCGAGAGGTGCAGATAAATTTGACGGGACTAACTGGACTAACTATGACACATCCAACAGCGGTTTGAAATCCGTATACATAAGCTCTATAGCCATAGATAGTTCTGGTAGCATCTGGTTTGCAACCGAATATGGAGGAGTTAGCGTATTCGATGGCATAAACTGGACAACTTATACTACTTCTAACAGTGAGCTGGTCAGTAATATAGTTTATTCTGTGGCAATAGACAGTACAGACAACAAATGGTTTGGTACCTCTCGGTATGGGGTAAGCAGGTTTGACGGGACCAACTGGACCACTTACAACTCCTCTAATAGTGGGCTGGCTAATGATACAATATTCTATATATTAGCAGACGGTTCAGGTAATATGTGGTTTGTAACTAAATGGTGTGGTGTAAGCAGGTTTGACGGGATAAACTGGGAGACCTATATTACCTCCAACAGCGGGCTGTCGAATAATTCGCTAACGTCTATGAAGATAGAGAGTTCAGGTGTGAAGTGGTTCGGGACCTGGCAAGATGGGGTTAGCAGGTTCGATGGTTTGAATTGGATAACTTATGATACCTCTAATAGTGGATTGGCTGATGATTGGATTCATGCTATAGCTATTGATAATTCTAATAATAAGTGGTTCGGTACTTCTGGTAGTGGAGTAAGCAGATATGATGGAATAGACTGGATCACCTATAATACCTCAAACAGCGGACTGGTGTATAATTTTATAAGATGTATAACCATAGATGGTGAAGGGAATAAGTGGTTCGGGACAATGAAGGGTGCAAGTAAGTTCGATGGAACTAACTGGATTACTTATGATAAAAACAACAGCCCTATGGTAGATGATTATATCTGCTCTATAGCTCAGGACAGTTCTGGTAATATGTGGTTTGGAACCTGTTTGTCGTCCGGAGGTGTACACAAATTCGATGGAATAAACTGGACGACTTATAATACCTCCAACAGCGGTTTATTAAATAATCATGTTAATGTCGTAGCGATTGATGCTTCAAACAATAAGTGGTTCGGTACCAATGACGGGGTTAGTATGTTTGACGGTGTCAACTGGTTCAATTACGATGAAATTAGCAGTGATACCTTCTTTAATTATGTTAAAGATATCGATTTTGATAGTTCCGGTAATGTATGGGTTGCAACTGAGCCGGAAGCTTTTTTTCTGCCAAATGGACATTGTCTCGAGTTTGGGGGAGGTGTCAGCAAGTTCGATGGAATTAACTGGACCACTTATAATACCTGGAATAGCGGATTACCAAGTGATTATGTAGATGAGATATGTATAGATAATTATAATAACAAGTGGTTTGCCACCGGTGGTGGGGTTGCCTATCTTGGCACACCTACAGCCGTGCCTGAAGAAGATGATCAACAAAATCTTCCTCTTGTTTTCGAGCTTTTCCAGAACTATCCCAATCCATTTAACCCCTCAACAAAAATACAGTTTAAAGTTGGGAGTTTGAAGTTTGGAGAACCCACCCACACTACCCTTATAATCTACAATATCCTGGGACAAAAAGTGAGAACACTGGTGGATGAGGAGATGATGCCTGGTAATCGTCAGGTTATCTGGGATGGAAGGAATGGAAAGGGAGAGGTGGTTTCAAGTGGAATCTACTTTTATAGATTGAAGGCTGGGGAGTTTACAGAGACAAGGAAGATGGTTTTTGTGAAATAGAACCTCACCCAAGCCCTCTCCTTAGAAAGGAGAGGGTTAAGATGTAGGGGCACGGTGTGCTGTGCCCCTACAATATCTATTCTCTTTAAGTTGTAGCGTCAGGGTTTATCCCTGACGTTTTTTTATCTACATTTTATCCCTCGTCAAATTACTTCATTGGTGAGGACACCAACGAAGAGCAGAGCTTGAAGCTAGTGATAAAAAGGAAACTAAAAAAATGCTTTAGCTAAAATAATCCCTGCAATTATTTCGTATATTTTAAAGAAGGTCAATCAGATAGTTGACCTTTTTTTTAGAAAAAACTTGACAAAGAATTTTAGATTACTAAATTCTTCACGAAGGAGGTGAGAAGAGGAATGAAAAAAGCAAGCTGGGTACTTATTATCTGCTTGGCGCTCTATCTGGTTTTTAGTCTGGCATATGCCAACTCTGACCCTAAAGGGGAAGCAACTAAAGATACCACCAAAGCGGAAAAGGTACTTAAGGCAAAATATCTGGGAGCAACAGTATGTAAGCCCTGTCATAACGCCGAGCTGAAAGGAAAGGTTTACGACAAGTGGGCAAGCAGCAAGCATGCTACTGCTTATAAAACCCTGGCAAATGAGGAATCGATAAAAATAGCCAAGGGGATGAAGATAGAAAATCCACAGAAAAGCGAGAAATGCCTCAAGTGTCATGTTACAGGGTATAATGCTACTGCAGAGTTAAAGGATGTCAAATTCGATATAGCTGAGGGTGTAACCTGTGAAGGGTGTCACGGTGCCGGCTCCGGGTATAAGCTGGTGCATATGAAAGACCCGGTTAAGGCAAAGGAAATGGGACTTCTTAAGCCGGGTGAAAAGGAATGTAAAGCCTGCCATAATCAGGAAAGCCCGACATATAAAGAATTTAAATTCGCAGAAGCCTGGAAGGCAGTTGACCATACTTATCGTAAAAAGAAATAAATATTTAAGGTGATGAATTTACGGCTGACTCGCAGAATTTTGAGTCAGCCGTTTTTTTAAAAGATTTATGGGGAGAGATGAATAAAAAATATTTACATACAAAAGTCGTTTTAATTTTCTTTACTCTTCAGTTATTGGTCATAAACTCAGCGCTTTACTCCTCAAACCCACCTCCAGACGATTTCGGTAAAATTGGCAAAAAAACCGCACTTTTTTTGGAGAAACTTCCCGGTGATTCTGTTTCATCTTTCTGGGTTTTCTTCAGGGATAAAGGTCTGGAGGAAAAAGAAGGATACAAAAAAGCTTTACTGGAAGGTCAGTCTAGATTTCCACAAAGGACATTGCAGAGAAGGATTTTAAGGGGAAAAGGTGAAGCAGTTGATTTCTATGATCTGCCCGTTCATAAGCCATATGTGGATTCCGTTAATTCGACCGGGGTTGAAATCAAAACTGTAACCCGGTGGCTGAACGGAGTAAGCGTTCTGGGAACTAAAAAAGATATCGAAAGAATTGCGGAGTTTGACTTCGTGAGCAAGATCCAGAAAGTGATAACTTATTATAGATCGCTTCCGGAGATAAAAGAAGGGGAAATTCCCGGATATAAGAAAAGTTTAGTTCCCAACCTTCTCCAATACGGACCTTCTTATGCCCAGCTCTTGCAGATACATATACCCGAGCTGCACAATTTAGGTTTTAACGGAAGAGGAGTAAGGATTGGGGTGCTGGATACAGGATATTATCTCAGGCACCAGGCTTTTCAGTATTTAAGAGATTCCAGCAGGATTATCGCTACTTATGATTTCATAAATGATGACGAGGATGTGGATGACTCGCTGGTTAGCGATATTCAAAGGAGGCACGGGACGTATATATTATCAGCAATAGCCGGCTTTGTACCGGATACTTTGATTGGTCCGGCTTATAATTCAGAATATGTTTTAGCCAAGACCGAACTGGAAGGACAGGAAATAGAAACCGAGGAGTACTGGTGGGTAAAAGGAATCGAATGGGCGGAGAGCCTGGGGGTCGATATTGTTACCTCTTCTGTGGGTTATACCGATTGGTATACCTGGGATGATTTAGATGGAAATACTGCAGTAACCACAATTGCCGCTGATTTAGCGGTTTTCAAGGGGGTAGTTGTGGTGAATTCTGCAGGTAACGAGAGGAATGATCCCTGGCATTATATAGTCGCTCCTGCAGATGGTGACAGCGTGATTTCAGTCGGGGCGGTAAATTTAGATGGTAACATCGCATCTTTCAGCTCTGCCGGGTTTCCCGGGGATTTTCAAAAGGGGAAAATAAAACCGGATGTATGCGCTCTCGGAGTAGGAACCTGGTGTGCGAATATGTGGGGAACATATGGTGGTGTAGACGGGACTTCTCTTTCCGCTCCCCTTGTGGCTGGTGCCTGCGCCCTGATTTTACAGATACATCCCGATTGGTCTCCGATACAGCTGCGAGAAGCTTTATGGAAAACCGCAAGTCAAGCAGATTCCCCAGACACCCTGAAAGGATACGGGATTGTAAATACTTTTAGAGCCGGCTATTCTATAATTTATCCGGATACATTCAAGTTTATGGCAATTCATAAGGGTAACAACCCGGAAGCACAGGAGATGAGTATTTCAAATCCGGGAAGTGAAGTATTAAAATGGAACGCAAGCTCAGATGTTAACTGGTTAACTTTGACTCCCGATTCCGGATATACCCCTGCCACCTGCACTCTGGCTGTGGACATTTATGGTTTGGATAATGGCGTTTATCGGGGAGATGTTACCGTGAATCTAAGCCGATCAGATTCGATCATAATCACCCAGCACGCCGGGGTGACGCTGGTTATTTCAGGCACGAACAAAATCTGGGTCTATCCCAATCCTTTTCAGGATAGCCTGAATATATTTGTGGGGAAATCCAGCTCAGAAAAACCGGTTAATCTTTATGTTTTTACTTTAGCCGGTGAGCTTGTTTACAAACATTCAAGCGAAATCTTTCAGGAAGTCTATAATACGTCCTGGAATGGTAAAAATTCAAGAGGAGAGGATTTAGCTGCCGGCATTTACCTGTTAAAAGTTGATGTGGGCAAGGAGTCTGAGATAGTAAAAATAGTTAAGATAAAGTAAGAGACAGCATAGTAGTTTTGCTTTTTTGATGATTGATTTTTCCTTGACAAAGGGAGCTTTTAGATTTAAATTATATTAAAGGAGTCGCCTATAAAGCTTTTTAAAGATTTTGGTTTTTGAATTTATTAACCAGAGAGGAAAGGAAAAATAATTTATGGGCGACAGCTTTTTTACCGAAAATTTGATTTCGGTTTTTTTATTAATCGTATTACCAAAATAGCGGAGGTTCAAGTGCGTTTTAGCAAAGAAATCTTTTTAGTCTGTGTATTTTTTTCATCCCTTCTTTTTTCAACTCCAGGCTTTGCCTATATCAATTATTCCCTGGAGGAACCCCTGCCTGGATTAGCAGGTAACAGTGTAATCGAGATTATATACGATGGTAATAATATCTGGATAGGCACAGGAAATGGATTAAGCTATTCCCCGGATAGCGGGGGAAACTGGCTCTCCTTTGACCATACCAATGGATTGAATAGTGATGGAGTCTCTGCCATAGGTTATAAAGATTCACGCCTGTGGGTTGCCCTATCCTACAATCAGCTCATTGACGGAGTGCTTATTCCGTATGGTGCCGGTTTTAATATGACCACAGACCAGGGAGCAAACTGGAATTCGTTCAAACCCGGTCA
>JAOUFL010000278.1 GCA_029858245.1 Candidatus Zixiibacteriota bacterium | reverse complement strand
TGAAACTCAGGTTAAAAAAGGTCCGGATTAGGAACGATTTTTTATGCATATTTTTTCTCAAACCAGTAAAAAGCTTTTCATACAGAAGAGGAACTCCAAGTATTATCGTGACTCCGTTGTTTTTTATATCCTCCAGAATTTCCTTGGATTTCAAACTGCGGGCGTAAGTTACCCTGGAGCCCCCTGAAAGCGGTATCAAAAGCCCGGCAGTGCATTCAAAAGTGTGATGAAGCGGCAGAAGCGAGAGGAAATTGTCTTCAGGATAAAGCTTCAGGGCTTCTTTGGTTCCCCATACATCGGACATTATATTCCTGTGAGAAAGCATCACCCCTTTGGATCTGCCAGTTGTTCCGGAAGTGTAAATTATAACCGCTATATCCTCTGGTTTGACCTCTGGTAATGCATATCCGGGTTCTCTACCCTTGTCTAATATCTCTGAAATAGATAATATCCTATCCTCTTTTTTTTCATCCATACATATGAGGAACTCAAAGCCCGGTATCTTTTTTGCGGTTTCAAATATCTGCGGGATAAATTTATCTGAGGTGATAAGACCTCTCATTCCCGAATCCTTGATTAAAATTTCTAACTCTGAGCATTTCAATAGGGGATCTAAGGGAACTGCTATACCGCCTGAGCTTAATATACTCAAATAAGCTATTCCCCACTCGGGTCGGTTCTCTGAAAGTATGCCTATCCTGTCGTTCTTCTTTATTCCTGAGTAACTTAAACCCCTGGCAAAAAGGATTGTTTTATTTTCAATCTCCGCATAAGTCAAGGAATGGAACTTACCCTCTCTCCAGAAAGATAAGGCAATCGAATTGGCAAAAATCTCAGCACTTCTCCAGACCATCTGGGGAATGGTCAGTTTTATCAGGTTATCTTCATTTATGGCACCACTCATATTATTTTTTTATCTTTATATTAAATTTTTAATACTGAGTAATTTAATCCTCAAAAAAACTTTTTGTCAACCAGTTTTTTTGCGAAAAAATAGGGACACCCGTATGGATGTCCCTGAAAGAAGCTGAATTTATTGATTTATTCTAACATCCCGGTTTGGGACCACTCTTGAACAGAAAATTTATCAGATATATAACGTCACTTACGTCAGTATCCCAATCGCAGTCAGCATCTCCGACATCCGGGGGAATAGGGTCCTCACCATTTTTAAACAAGAAATTAATCAGATATATAACGTCTGAAACAGTCAGGTCCTGATCGTTATTAGCGTCTCCCCAAATATAAGTAGCTGTTCCCACTATGACAAAATCATCTATGTTCCAGCCTCCTAAATACAAGCCCTCATCAGATGTCAACTCAAATCTTACCTGAACCGAGTCCTGATGATCAGCGTAAGCAGAGATGTCTACATCATGAAGATACCATTTGGAATCCAACTGATCATAGGTCGAATCATTCCTCCAGACCAGATTATCATTTACATATATATCCGCATTATCATAGATCGCCTTCTCCACTGCCAGCCACCTGGAAAACCAGAGTCTGGTCTTCTCCAGATTACTGCATTTGATTACCGGTGAAACCAAGTAATTATCTGAGGTATCCTCATAGTTTCCGTTCAAATCATTACCCCAGATTTTGGTTCCGGAATGTGCGGAAACAGGATCGGTCCTGCTTCCCACCTGTGGAGCACCATGCTCCCACTCGTCCAGAATTCCTGCATGGGTCCAGCCGTTATCATCACCCTCCATATCATCGAAAAAGGTTGTATCAAATTCTCCTATGAAATCAAACAGGGTTCCGCTAAAAGCTCCCTGATCACAGGCAATATTCAAATCAAAATCAACTCTGATACCAGCTTCAACTGTAGAATCAATCTCAACGGTGAAATGTGGTGAATCAGAAGACATTACCTGGTTAGTGGCTATGTTCTGAAAAGAGGCTGTTGCATCTGTGATGTTAATACCCGTCAGGGAAGTTGATAAAGAAGCCTGTACGGAAGTGGCCGTATCAGGTCCGGTATTTTTTAAGTCAACCAAGAGAGTAAAGCTTTCTCCCGGCTCCGGTATACCGTCACCATCTCCGGTTGCCTCTGTGATTTGATGAGTTTCATATGCCAGTGTCACCGGATCAGGAGGATAAAGAGGTAAAACTGAGTTTCTTCCTATGCCGGAATCTCCCCACTTAATGTAGAAATAACCTCCCAGATCACCCCACCCTTCTCCCCAGCTGTTTTTACAGATCCAGGCACCCTCTCCTGTGCCGCAGGCATTATCGTCCCAACCCACGATCACTACACAATGGCCTCCAGCATAACTTCCGCTGGTATGCTGGTAGCACCCGCTATTGTACGAGAAAAAATCGTTATAAACAGAAAAGCAGGTATG
>JAOUFL010000075.1 GCA_029858245.1 Candidatus Zixiibacteriota bacterium | reverse complement strand
CCCTCTACTACCGCACCTATCCACAAGGCTCCCTGAAACAGGTAATCCAAATCTGTGCCGCAGGGATAATGAAAGGACTCGGCATTGAGAATCTCTCCTGAACAGGTAGGCATAAAACATCCACCCTCTGATTCCGGCAGGTCTCCGGCTTGACTTCCTATGAATCCCCAGTTAGTCAGGGTGAAGCAGTATTTGGCTACGCGGTGAGTACGCTGCTGAACACAGGGGTCATCTAAGGGCTTAAGAAGAGAAGTTGTTTCTGCTGTTGCTTCTGTTTCTTTAGTACGGGCCAAACCTAAGGATGAAAAAAATATAAGAATACAGATAAGAACAAATGCTATCAATATGAACACCTTTTGCTTTCTTGTCATACATATCCTCCAGTCTACCCTGAATTATAAATTTCTAACTCCAATACTTTAGAAAGTCACAGTAAGTCCTAATCTGATATTTCTCCCAGCACCTAGATTATATGGATTATTATCCACCTCTGAACCAGGTAAAACCACATATTCGTTTAAATAATCATTGAAATATGATCTGGAGGTGTTATATCTCCCGCTTACATTAAATACATTATTAACATTTTTTCTGTCAAATAGGTTATTAATCCAGATAGTGAAAGAATAGCTAAACTTCCAGAAATCGAAATCTTTGTTAAACCTCATATCAACATTGCTGGAAGTAGACATTCTTTTTGAATTGGGTATAGGATCCTCATTTCTTCGTAAGGTTTTACTCACCCCGGGATAAGATACGTCGGGGGTATAGGGGAATCCTGTACCATACTGCCAGATTACGTTAACTCCCCAGTTATCCGGGACTTTGAGCCCAAATATTTTGGGATGGTCATCTTTTGGTATTCTCAAATCCAGGTTTAGAGTTATCTGATGTCTGACATCCCAGTCCAGAGGGTATTCTTGAATTGCGATTTGCTGGTTTCCTGAACGAGCATAGTAGTTAGATACCTCCGCAGAGCTTTTTCCAAATGCAAAAGCATATTGATAATTCAATCTGCCCATCACATAACCCCCACTCATTTTCTCAAGTTCTGCTTCAATGCCACGAGCTCTTCCGTAATCCACATTATCATAGAACTCCCAGGTGGCTGGTCCTCTTTTGTATTGTATGGTATTGATCAATCCGAAATAATCTTTATAGAAACCAGACAAATCTAATTTGTAACTATTAGAGATGGCGTACTGGAGACCGAATTCATAAGCTATGCTCTTGGAAAAACTGACATTTGGGTTACCGTAAATCTGAATACCAGAAGAACCCTGGGTGGGACGAGCATACATAAACCTAAGCTCCGGTAATTCATAGAAATGCCCATAGTTAAAATAAACCTTAGCTTTCTCCAGGATCGGATAAGAAACTCCAATTCTTGGAGAGATTTTGTTTTTATCCCTGGTAACCTGTAATGGTACTTTTGGATTCTGGCTTAATTTATCTCTTTCTTCCTCTGTCATATAAACAACATCATCCGAATGAATAAAGAAATCAAAGCGGGCTCCCAGCTTAGCTATCATCTCGCCATATTCTATATTATCCATTATGAACAGTGCACCCATTGCCGGTTTATGATCATAAAAATCTCTGAAAATTCCATGATCGGGCCAGTCTCCACCATCTGGCAGGCCGTTATAAACAATATAAGGGTACCTTACATCTTCCATTGTCAATCTTTGTCTTTGTATTTTTAATCCTGTTTTTAGCTGGTGCTCTTTGGTTATCTGGCTGGTGAATTTAAAATCTAAGGTCCAGCGATCTTCGGTGCGGTGCTGATAATAGCATCTTCTCTCATATCCTCTGTCATAGAAGAAATCTTTACCATCATACTTTCCATTACCATTGACATCAGCATAAGCTTCTCCCGGATCCCACCGACCATTAGGTTTATCGAACATCCCATTATTATTCAGATCTACATAGCGAACAGCAGTCTTACAGTGTTCTTCTCCCGGACAGGGATCGGAGTTTGGGCCATCATATATACCGTTGCCATTTAAATCATCTTTAACGGGATCCCAGAAATCAAGCGGTAAACCATTCTCGTCTACTTCTTGATAAATACCATCTCCGTTTATATCTTTAAAAGGTTCACCTAACAGTATATCACCATCTCTGTATGGCTCCGCATTATCTACTCCATCATTTCCTCCAGACCACCGGGCTTTTTCTGGATCATATACTCCATTACCGGAATCAGCTGGATCTTCACTGTCTGGAGTATCATAAAAAGGTTCTGCTTGACTCCAAAAACCATCTCCATCAGCATCCTCAAATGGTTCACCCCTATCATATCTTCCATTTACATTCACGTCCACATAACTCTCCTCCTTATCCCATATCCCATTCGCATTGACATCAAAGTAAGACTCCCAGCTATCTGAAAATTGATACCAATCTGGAAGTACTCCGCGTCCTGCATTATAAGGATCTCCTGGAGCCATCAAAAAGTCTGAACTCAGATTACTCAGCGTTACTTCGTAAAAGGAACTGCGGCTGACATTATGCGTATAAAGAAGACTATAGGTTTTGGTGCTGGTCTCGAACTGAGGGAGAGTCATAGGAGTATATCTATATCTCCAAACGGTGAGGTCGCCTCTGGTAGCAGAAGTAGGATCAAAATATAATGTATATCTTTCCCAGTTTCCATTATATGAGAAGATAAGTTTCTGGGTAGGACTCATTTTATAGGATAGCTTAAGCTGAGCTGTATATAAATTTTGCATCCTCTCCGGTACATCAAATCCAAGGAATTTATCTACTCTGTATTGCTTTTGGGTGGTAGGGGTTGCAAATTTATTTACATCCATATTGGTATTGGTTTTGTAAACGCTACCGCTCAGTCTATAAGTCAGATTACCTCCAGTAATATCTATGCCCAGAGAGGGTAAAAGGTCACGCGTTAGGAAATTTGGCAAAAGATACTCGGAGAAAAGTTTTTCCGGGCCTCCGATACTGAACTCTAATCTATCCGTATTAAAGGAGTATTTGTTTAGATCTTTTGAGCCAAGATCGTCAGTTAAAAAGTCGATCCTGACATCCGTCTTCTTACTGCTACCTTCCTTGGTTATGATATTTACAGCAGCTGACTGGATATTTCCATATTCTGCATCAAAGCCGCCTTTTAAAATGTTCATCTCCTCTACGTCTTCAGTCGCAATGTTCATACCAGGTGTGACTAAGCCCAGACCTCCCAAAAGACTTTTAGTTTCCACACCATCCACGATATAATTGACCTCACCTGCTCTCCCCCCCCTGACATGAAGCTCCTGGTTCCGGACTACAAATCCCACCTGGGATTTCAATACGTCTGAAATAGCCTTAACCGGCATTAACGAAACTTCCTCAGTTGAGATTGTTCTCAGGTTTGCTGTGATACCCTTGTCAATTATAGGACGTTCAGCCGTAACGGTGATACTTCTTTGTAGAGTTACTGCTTCGGTTTTCAATCCGAAATCGATTTCTGTGGTCTGGTCTGACATTACTTTAACCTTTTCCACTTTTATGGAAGTATACCCGATCATTGAAGCGGTTAAGGTATAGGTGCCAGGCGGAACGTTGATGATATAATAAGAACCATCAGGTCCCGCTTTATTACCCATATTCGAATTATCGATCATTACGGTAGCTCCGAAAAGGCCATCAGAAGATGCATCATCTATGACTTTCCCGGCGATCTTACCGGTTACTCCCGCAAAAACCGATAATGGGAATACTAATAAAAAGCAAAAAACAAAAAGGAAGTATGTCTGAAGTTTTCGCAAATCTCTCATTTCTTCCTCCTTAGGGTTTAAGTTGTTATTGTTAACTCATTAGCTAAAACGGAATATTATAAAAAATATCATTAATTTGTCAAGTAAAATTTTAATAAATCCATCTTTGATATTCCATATATTCTGTCTGATTGAAACAATATTTTGATGTTATCAAAAATCTTTTAATCTTTTCCTCCTTTTCAATTTTTGCCCCTACTCACTTTGGGAGTGAGTAGGGGTCCTAGGAGGTTTTAATATGAAAGAAGGAGGAAATACTCGTTTGTAATAGTATACAAAATATGTGCCCAGATTTTTATCGTTAACTTTTAATACATGCCCTATGTTAAGTTGTTGTAATTTAAAAGGTTACGTTTAATAACAAAGTAATACTTCTAATGATAATTTATTTCTGAATTTTCCGTTTCGCAAAAGTGAAAATTGTAAATATCACATTTTAAAAAGGAAATTCTGTAACTTAAATCCATACGTAGAGTTAGCCTGGCGCAACAAATTGCGCCAATATTAAAAAGATTGCGTTAAAATTTAAAAGTCCAGCTATCCGATGAATATTTATTTCTTATTAGCTCCCCAGTTTCTTTTAACTCTTCATCGGTTAAATATTCTTTATTGAAATCTTTCAGGAAAAATTTATTAAAGCTTCTATTAATGGAATTAATAATAATCTGCTTGTCAACTTTTTTCCCAATAATCTCTTCTATATATATAAAATTTTTATCTAATTTATTTTTTTCTAAAGGAAAATCCAAAGGTAGAAAATCTATCAATTTTAACTGGTTCTCATTTAGTAAAATAGACCCGTGCTGAAGAAAAGAATCTTCAAACCTCCTCTGGGCACTTCCAATAAGCTTTTTCCCCTGGAAGCTAATTTCATATCGGGAAAAACTGGAAAAACATGGCATATTATAATAAGCTTTCCCGGATGATTCTTTTATCCTTCTTTGGCTTGCACATTCAGCTTTAATTCCAATGTCCATCAGAAATAATAAGAGAGCTGAACTGACTTGTTGATATGTTTCGGAGATATTTCTACCTAATTCAGGGAAACTTGTCAGGTTGCCACAGAAGCTGTAGGTTAGTTCCTTATTATGAAGAACTGCCCTACCGCCTGTAATCCTTCTGACTATTTTAATTCCAGCTCTATCGCACTTATTTAAATCCGCAGTTTTTTTTACTGCTTGAAAATACCCAATCGAAACCGTAGCTGGATTCCATTCATAAAGGCGAAGGGTTGTTATCGACCTGTTTTTGGCTGAATTTAAAAGCACTTCATCCACTGCCATATTAAAATACGGGTTATTCACTCCAGTATATATAAATCTACATTTTTGTTCTTTCATTATATGAATTACTGAGAGATTGACTTCTTTTTTAATGGAAATAATTTCTCTTAGCTGGCAGTTTCTTTGATAAGTTTTAAAGCTATAATACCCCTTTGTATCTCATTAGTCCCTTCGTAAATCTGGGTAATCTTAGCATCACGCATCATCTTCTCTACCGGGTATTCTCTGAGATAACCATACCCCCCGAATATCTGCAAAGCCATCGTGGTTACTTTTACCGCAACATCTGATGCAAAGACTTTAGCCATCGAAGATTCTTTTGAAAATTTTCCAGTTCCCGAATCGATTAACTTCGCAACAGAGTATACTAACGCTCTTGCTGCCTCTATCTGAGTAGCCATATCTGATAGCTTAAACTGAATATCCTGAAAAGAACAAATACTCTGCCCAAATTGCTTTCTTCTCCTCGTATAATTTAATGCTTCATCCAGAGCACCTCGTGCAATCCCCAAGGCTTGAGCTGCTACCCCGGGTCTGGTCCTGTCAAAAGTCTTCATAGCTATTATAAAACCACTTCCCTCTTTACCTAAAAGATTTTCTTTCGGAACGAAACAATTATTGAAGATCAGCTCCCTGGTGGATGAGGCTCTTATTCCCATCTTTTTCTCTTTTTTCCCAAAGGTGAAACCATCATATCCCTTTTCAACTATAAAGGCACTTGCACCTCTTGGTCCTTTCGATTTATCAGTAATAGCAATAATGGTATAGACTTCAGCTTCTCCGCCATTAGTAATCCACTGTTTGGCGCCGTTTAAGATATAACCCTCTTCAGTCGTTTTAGCCTGTGTTTGTATAGATGAAGCATCACTTCCAGCATTAGCCTCAGTCAACCCAAAAGCTGCAAGCTTTTCACCTCTGGCAATACCTGGAAGGTACCTGCTTTTTTGTTCCTGATTTCCGAACAGAAGTATGGGATTGATACCTAAAGCAGTCCCGGCAAATGAAAGAGCAATCCCACCGCAAACTTTTGATAATTCCTCAGTTACTATGCACATTTCAGTTATTCCCCCACCCTTACCACCATGCTCTTCAGGAATAATCGCTTCAAAAAGTCCAGCTGAAGCAAGCTTGTTTACAACATCCCAGGGAAAATCCTCAGTGTCATCATAATACCCTCTTTTAGGAAGGACCATCTCAAGGGCTATCTTCCTGGTTAATGCTTTTAGTTCTCTTTGCTTTTCACTAAACCAAATGTCCATCGTTCAACCTGAGTTTTTATCCAGCCCCTCCAATGCCATTTTGGCTGCATTTTGTTCTGCTTCTTTTTTACTTGCCCCACTGCCTGTTCCCAATTTTCTGTTTCTTGAAAATACACCTACCGTAAATATCTTCTGATGATCAGGCCCTTCTTCTTCCAGTATATCATATTTAGGTATGCCCTCCGCTTTGGCCTGCAAAAATTCTAAAAGCTCCCCTTTATAATTATGCAGGGATTTATCTTCTGATGTTTCCTTTATGTTTTTTAGTAGATGAGACTGAATGAATTTCTCAGCTTCTATAATACCTCCATCCAGAAAAATTGCACCAAGGATGGCTTCGTATGAATCAGAAAGTATTGAATGTCGGCTTTTCCCACCTGATTTTTCCTCATCCGAACTTAAATATAGAAACCTGCCCAGAGATATTAATTTCGCTTTTCTTGAAAGATTCGCTTCACTGACCAGGGTGGCTTTTATTTTGGTTAGTTCACCTTCATCTTTATTTGGAAAATTTTTAAAAAGATATCTACTCACCACAAGTCCCAAAACAGCATCTCCTAAAAATTCCAGCCTCTCATAAGAGGAATTTCTTTCTTTTCCAGTCTCTTTTAAGGAAGAACGGTGGGTTAACGCCTCAACCAGAAGGGCTGAATTTGTGAATCGATAGCCTAACCTTGCTTCCAGATCCCTAAGAGGTTGAACCTTTAACCCGAATAATAAATTCCTGATAAACCTGGCCGGTTTAAATTTCATATTCGATATAATGACCGCTTTGAATAAGTGTCATTCTTCAAATCTTTTGACAGCCAGTGTGATATTATGTCCTCCAAAACCAAAAGAATTGCTTAGAGCAATATTCACCTCTGCTTTTCGTAATTGATTAGGAACATAATCCAGGTCACATTCAGGATCAGGAACTTCTTGATTAATAGTAGGATGTAAAATGCTTTCCTCCATTGATTTTAAGGTGGCGATTAACTCAACAGCACCTGCTGCACCTAAAAGGTGACCTATCATAGATTTGGTTGCGTTAACTGGAATCTTATATGCCCTTTCCCCAAATACTTTCTTTATCGCCTGAGTCTCGCTAATGTCTCCCAGATCGGTTGAGGTCCCATGGGAATTAATGTAATCCACATCCTCTTCTTTAAGCCCAGCATCCTGCAGGGCTAATGCCATTGCTCGTGCTGCACCTTCCCCACCCGGAGCTGGTGCAGTTATATGATAAGCATCTGCACACATCCCTACCCCTACTACCTCAGTATAGATTTTAACACCTCTTCTTTTAGCATGTTCTAATTCTTCTAAGATCACAATTCCGGAGCCTTCTCCTATAACAAAACCATCTCTTAACTTATCAAAAGACCTGGAGGCTTTCTCCGGTTCATCGTTCCTGATGGAAAGAGCTCTTGCTGAACAAAATCCTGCTAAGGAAAGTGGTGTAATGGCAGCTTCACTTCCTCCTGAAACCATAACTTCTGCATCCCCTCTTTGTATGATTTTGAAAGCATCAGCTATGGCATGAGCACCAGAGGCACAAGCCGAGACTGTAGCATAATTAGGTCCCTTAAGATTAAACCTTATAGAAATCAATCCTGCAGACATATCTATGATCATCATTGGAATAAAGAAAGGGCTTACCCTTCCAGCCCCATCTTTCAAAAGCACGTTATGCTGCTTTTCCCAGGTCTCAACTCCTCCAATTCCGCTTCCTATGATTGCACCAGCCCTTTCAGGATTATAAGAGTTTGAGTCCAGTTTTGCATCCTGTAGGGCTTGAAAAGTTGCAGCTAAAGAGTACTGCTCGCTGATGTCCATTCTTCGAGCTTCCTTCTTATCAAAATAACTCAAAGGATCAAACCCTTTAACCTCAGCAGCTATCTTGGTAGTGAAATCAGAAGGATCAAATCTCGTGATCTTACCCACACCTGATTTACCACTCTTTAAAGCCTCCCAGAACTCCTCAGTATTATTACCGGTGGGAGAGATAATCCCTAATCCGGTGATAACAACTCTCCTTATCATTAAATTCCCTTGATATTTACTTTAAAAGGTTTTCTGTTTAAAGCTATTACTCTTCCTTTGTTGCGTTTTTCTTAATATATTCTATAGCCTGTCTTACTGTAGATATTTTCTCCGCTTCTTCATCTGGTATCTCCAGATTAAATTCTTCTTCCAGTGCCATAACCAATTCCACGGTATCCAGTGAATCAGCCCCTAAATCATTAACAAAAGAAGCATCCGGTGTAACTTTAGCTGGATCAACGCTCAACTGCTCCACAATAATCTCTTTTACCTTTTCCTCAATTGATGCCATTTTTACCTCCTGTTTTTTTTAAGATTTATTTCCTTTTAAATTTCTGAATTTATTCATATTAACATTCCTCCATCCACTTTTATAACCTGCCCGGTTATATAACTTGCTTCATCAGAGATCAGGAAAGCAACCAGATTAGCCACATCTTCAGGCATTCCTTCTCTTTTTAAAGGTATTGTTGAAATAAGAGTTTTCTTAGCTTCCTCGGTAATTTTATCTGTCATCTCAGTTCTGATATAACCTGGTGCAACTGCATTCACTGTAATCCCTCTGGGAGCTAATTCCCTGGCTAAGGATTTAGTTAATCCTATCACCCCTGCTTTTGAAGCAGAATAGTTAACCTGCCCGATATTTCCCATTAATCCCACAACCGAACTTATATTAATAATCCGACCGGATTTTTGTTTCAACATAATCCTGGAAACGACCTTGCACAGGTTAAAAGCTCCTTTCAGGTTCACATCTATAACCTTGTCCCAATCCTCTTCGGACATACGAATAAGAAGACTATCCCGGTTTATACCTGCATTATTTACCAGAATATCAACCTGGGAATACCTATCCAGTGCTTTTTTAAAGCTCTCCTCTACAATTGAGTAATTTGAGACATCTACTTTCTGAGCTAAGGTTTCTATATTTCTTTCATTTTGTAGTTTTTGTGCCACCTTCAAAGTTTGTTCAATATTTACATCCCAGAGAATAAGATTTACTCCCTGGAAAGCTAATTTCTCACAAATAGCTTTGCCTATCCCTTGGGCAGCACCTGTTATTAAAGCTGTTTTACCAGACAATCCCATTTTTAGGTCCTGACTCCCTGATATTCCCTGATAAACATCTCTATGTCTGAGAGTTTATCTATTCCAAACAGGTTAATATCTTTAAATGATCTTTTGAGTAATCCTTGCAGTATCTTACCTGGGCCTATCTCCACAAAGTCCCTTACACCCTGATTATAGAGAAATTCCATAGACTGATACCATAAAACTGGACTGGTTATCTGTTCTACCAGAAGCTCTTCCATCTCCTTTGGGTCAGTTACAGGATTAGAAGTAACGTTAGCAATTAATGGCACTCTCCCCTGATTTATTCTCATGTTATTCAGGACT
>JAOUFL010000277.1 GCA_029858245.1 Candidatus Zixiibacteriota bacterium | reverse complement strand
AGGGAAAGCCACCCTCATGGTGTCACAATCACCAAAGAAGCATCCAATTATCGAACCAGCTAATCTTGACAATCTTTTCTTATATTTTATATTATAATCAGAGTCAGACCTATGTGATAAGAGATTTTATCAGGTTTTCGTGGATACAGACCCTTAAGATTATTTTAAACAATTTAAAAAGATTAAGAAAAAGGATATGTATTAAAAATGAGAATTTATTAATCCGGAGAATAGAATTTAAACACTAAATGTCGGTATAGTTTTTTTGCTCTTTGGCCAAAACAGATCAGATGATCGTTCCCCGCCAGCGGCGGGGGAAGGAAAGTCCGAGCTCTCAAAGGCAAAGTGCCTCGTAACTCGAGGGTCCCCTGCGGGGGAACGGAAAGTGTCACAGAAACAATACCGCCCCGCCTGTGGCGGGGTAAGGGTGAAATGGTGGTGTAAGAGACTACCGTCACGATAGTGATATCGTGAGCAGGATAAACCCCACTTGAGAGCAAGATCAAGTAAGGAAGGAGAAGCCGCCTGCTTCGTTTTTTACTTCCGGGTAGATCGCTTGAGTTCGGGAGTGATCCCGTTCCCAGATAGATGATCATCATATCCTCCGGGATAACAAAACTCGGCTTATGATCTGTTTTGGCCTTGATATTAAAACATAATGAAAAAACACAGTATATGAGACTTCAGTGGGAGTTTCCTTCGAGCTCAGACCAGCAGAGATGCAAGCAACTTGCAGACGAGTTAAGTTTATCTCCAATTTTGGGAAAAATTTTGTATAATCGAGGAATCGTAGAGTTAGAAGAAGCCAGGAAGTTTTTAAATCCCGATCTTAATAACCTTTCAGACCCCTTTGAACTTAAGGATATGGAAAAGGGAGCAGCAAGGGTGCTCTCTGCCCTTAAAGAGAATCAGAAGATAATGATCTTTGGGGATTACGATGTAGATGGAATAACCTCTGCTTCCCTTATGTACCTGGTTTTGAATAAACTCGGTGCTCAAGCTTCTTATTATCTTCCTAACAGATTAGAAGAAGGTTATGGACTTTCCGAGGAGGGCATACTGGAAGCTGAAAGAAGGAAAGCCGAGCTTATAATATCCGTCGATTGCGGGATCAATGCCGTTAATGAGGTTAAATTCGCGCAAGAAAAGGGAATCGATTGCGTGATTACTGATCACCATGAGCCTTCCGAGATCATACCAGATGCCTGGGCAATTATTAATCCTAAGTATAAGGGCAAGGAATACAGTGGTAAGGACTTATCGGGAGTTGGAGTTGCTTTTAAGTTTGCTCAAGCCATATATAGAAAATTAGGTCAGGATGAAAAAGAGTTAGAAGAGCATCTTGATCTGGTAGCTCTGGGAACAGCAGCAGATATTGTCCCCTTAATCGGTGAAAACAGAATTCTTACCAGATTTGGATTGTCACAGGTCGCTAAATCCTCAAAGCCCGGCCTCAAATCACTTATATTTATATCCGGATTAATGGGTAAAGAGATTGGAACGGGACAGGTTGTGTTTATTTTAGCTCCAAGGATTAATGCTGTGGGAAGGTTAGGTGACCCGGAAAAAGCAATAAAGCTTTTAACCACCAAGGATGAAAAATTAGCTTCGGGAATTGCCCGAATTTTAGAAGAGGAAAACAGAAAAAGAAAAGATATAGATGAGGAAACTCTGGAGCAAGCTCTCAAATTAGTTAGAGAACAGGTTGACCTTGAAAATGATAAGGCTATCGTTTTAGCCTCCGAGGGATGGCATCAGGGTGTAATAGGTATTGTTGCATCCAGAATCGCTGAAAGATTTTATCGTCCTACCATCATGATATCTATAGATGGTGAATGGGGAAAGGGTTCTGCCAGAAGTATTCCGGGTTTTCATTTATTTAACGCACTAAAAGAGTGTGAAGATCTTCTCTTAAAATATGGAGGGCATAAATATGCAGCTGGTCTTTCCATCTCCACACAGCAGATTGAATTTTTTAAAAAGAGATTCATTCAGGTATCATCTGAAAGACTTAGAAAAGAAGATTTAATACCCAGGCTGAGCGTTGATGCGGAGATCGAGCTGGTAGAGATCAATAATGAACTTATATCTGCCCTGGAGCTTTTTGCTCCTTTTGGTCCGGGTAATCTGAGACCTGTCCTGGTAACCAGAGATCTGGAATTGGTCGAATCACCCTATGTGGTGGGAAAAAACCATCTGAGATTAAAGGTTAGAAAAAATGGAGTGGTTATGGATGCTATAGGTTTCAATTTTGGAGATTATGCCATCCCCCTGACAAATAAGAGATATAGCATAGACTTAGCCTTTGTGCTGGAATTAAATGAGTGGAACGGAAACTCAAAAATTCAAATGCGTATTAAGGATTTGAATTTA
>JAOUFL010000074.1 GCA_029858245.1 Candidatus Zixiibacteriota bacterium | reverse complement strand
TCCCTTTAAAGAAATAGAAGCAAAATGGCAAAGCAAGTGGGAGAAATCTAAGCTGTATAAAGCTTCAGACGACCCTCTGAAAAAATTCTATATTCTTGTGATGTTCGCTTATACCTCTGGTGATATTCACATTGGACATTTCAGAAATTACATCATCGGCGATGTAATTGCCCGTTACCGGATGATGCAGGGATATGAGGTATTGTTTCCTTTTGGCTGGGACGCTTTCGGTTTGCCGGCAGAGGAGGCAGCCATCAAAAGGGGAGAGGACCCGGAGAGATGGACTTTAACGAACATAGAAAACTCCCGCCATACCTTAAAGAAAACCGGGGTGAGCTTTGACTGGGACAGGGAAGTTTTAACCTGTATGCCGGATTATTACAAGTGGACCCAGTGGATGTTCATCCAGTTTTACAAGAATAATCTGGCTTACCGGGGTAAATCTCTGGTCAATTGGTGCCCGCACTGCAATACGGTGCTGGCTAACGAGCAGGTGATACAGGGCGAATGCTGGAGATGTCATTCCGAAGTCACCAAAAAAGAACTGGAACAATGGTTTTTCAAGATCACAGATTATGCGGAGAGATTGCTGCATGATTTAGACTCACTTTCCGGCTGGCCCGAGAATATCAAGATAATGCAGAGGAACTGGATCGGCAAAAGCCAGGGCGTGGAGATCGATTTCAGGATCGAGGGAACAGGGGAGAAGCTCTCGGTTTTCACCACGCGTCCGGATACTATTTACGGGGTTACCTTTATGGCAATTGCACCGGAAAGCGAGATTTTAAGAAATCTAAAGATAGAGTCGAAATATAAGAAGGCTGTGGATGAGTATGTCAATAAGGCTCTGCAAAAAACGGATATAGAAAGGTCATCCCTATCCGGGGAGAAGGACGGGGTTTTCACCGGCAGATATGCCATTAATCCGCTTTCAGGTGAGAAAGTCCAGCTCTGGGTGGCTGAATATGTGGTCGCAACCTACGGAACGGGCGTGGTAATGGCTGTTCCCGGGCACGACCAGAGAGATTTTGAGTTTGCCAAAAAATATAATATTCCGGTTAAAGTTGTAATTCAACCTGAGGGTAAAAATTTGAAGCCTGAAACTATGGAGCAGGCTTATGAAGACCCGGGCATAATGGTCAACTCCGATATTTTCAACGGCCTCTGGTCAACAGAAGGAATTGAGAAGATAAACGATTATGTCGAAGAAAAAGGTCTGGGCAAAAGGAAAATAAATTACAAGCTCAGGGACTGGCTTATCTCCCGCCAGAGATACTGGGGAGCACCCATCCCTATGATTCATTGTAACAAGTGTGGAATTATCCCGGTGCCTGAATCCGACCTTCCGGTTCTACTGCCTAAAGAAAATATAGATTTTATTCCTAAAGGACGCTCTCCTCTGGCTGATGTCAAAGAGTTTATACAAACCACCTGCCCGAAATGCAAAGGCAAAGCAGAAAGAGATCCTGATACGATGGATACATTTGTCTGCTCCTCCTGGTATCTTTTCAGATATACGGATGCACATAATGATAAAGAACCTTTCTCCAAAAATTTAGCTGAGAAGTGGATGCCGGTGGATAAATACATTGGCGGAATCGAGCATGCAACCGGACACCTGCTTTATTTCAGGTTTTTCACCAAGGTACTGCACGATATCGGCTGGCTGAGCGTAGATGAGCCAGCCTTAGAGCTTTTCAATCACGGTATGGTCCTGGACGATAAGGGGGAAATAATGTCCAAATCCAAGGGGAATGCTGTTTCACCTCTGGATTTAATGGAGAAAAATGGTGTGGATATCTTCAGAATTGCCGTTTATTTTGCTGCACCCTCGGATAAAGAGATTCTGTGGACCGGAGAGGGTATTACCGGAGCAAGAAGATTCTTAAACCGGATATACCAGTTTGCCGAGCTTTGTACTGATAATCCCATAAAGAACGACTTTAAGTTGAATGATTTAAGTGACAGTGATATAAAGACATACAGGAAATTACACCAGACTATTAAGAAAGTTGAATCGGATATATTAACTCTTCAGATGAATACTGCCATTGCCTCTATGATGGAGCTGGTAAACCAGTTAAATACTGTTGCTCCGGAGAAATCACAGATTTTCCCATATTGCATTGAGAAATTCACCCAAATTCTGGCTCCTTTTACACCGCATTTGTCTGAGGAGGTTTGGCAGAAATTGGGACATCAGGAGAGCGTATTTAAGTCGAAATGGCCCCGGTATGATACAGAAGCCATACTTGAGGAAAAAGTCACTGTAGCAGTCCAGATAAACGGTAAATTGAGGCATACATTCGACGTTTTACTGAACACTGAGCAAAAAGAGGTTGAAAGGATTGCTTTAAGTGACCAGAAGGTGCAGTCACACTTAAGAGATAAGAAAATCCTCAAGACCATCTACGTTCCCAATAAGATTTTGAATATCGTAGTCAAGTAGTATGTAGCGGAAGGCTTTAGCCTTCCATAACGATTGTAGGGACAGAACACCGTTCTGTCCTTGATTCTGTAGGGAAAGAATATCATTCTGTCCTGGATAGGGAGGAGGGCAATTGCCCGAATATGAGAGTTAAAATTCGGGCTTATTTATTTATAAATATTTATATATTACTCTGAGTTTACATAATGCTTATTATAGGACGTTTATTTGTCGGCTTTTCTTTTCTTTTGTCGGTTTTTTAGTAGAGGTTAGTTTACATAATCTGTGTCGTTTTTTAAAAAATCTGAGAAATCTTAGTTTACATAACGAGGCTGCTTCTGAGAAAAAAAACAGAGCAGCTGCTGACATCGAAGCTGGTTTTTTTTCTTTTTTTTTGAGGGCTATATGGCTAACTTAAAGAAATACCTCAAGGCAGAAAATCACAAAGGTAAAGAGGGGTTGTGTGGTGAGGCTGGGTTTTTAAACGGCACCCCTCTTTCCTTTCTTAAATCCGAGCTAAGGCTATTCAGGAGAATCTCCGGGATTGAAAAGGATATCCTCTGGATTAAGTGGGTACTAAAGCTTATCTGGATCCCTATCCTTATAAACCTTGCTCTAAACTTTTTAAGGACCTGACATATGAGAAGAAAACAAAAGGACATGGTCGATAAAATTCTCGATACCTACATCCGCAAAGTTATTAAGAAATGTAGCGGAAACCTTCAGGTTTCCATAATATTTAACAAAATAGAAGGCTAAAGCCTTCCTCTACATTTATATATTATTACGCTGAGCGCGTAGGGGCGGAGTTCATCTCCGCCCTGGTGGGTCTGGGAGAAGACCCAAAAATTTTGTTGAAATTTC
Organism: Candidatus Zixiibacteriota bacterium; assembly: GCA_029858245.1. Taxonomy (GTDB): domain Bacteria; phylum Zixibacteria; class MSB-5A5; order MSB-5A5; family RBG-16-43-9; genus JAOUFL01. The sequence goes on along the minus strand of JAOUFL010000074.1, from coordinate 6,579 downwards.
GCAAAGGTAAAAAACCTCTTCCCTGCGCATTTATGCATTTGTAGGGGCACAGCATGCTGTGCCCCTACAATAAATATATTTTTAGGTGGATTTAAAATCCAGAATGTAGAGACACGTAACATGCATCTCCACTTTTCGTTTTTTATAAATTCAGGACAGAACTATGTTCTGTCCCTACAAACAAAGCGATCCTGATCCCGTTTACTTCATGATAAGCAGGATCGCACTACAAAAAACAGCAAATCAGGAATCCTCGTTGGTTCGGGAATTGGTTTCCCGAACCAATCTTATGCGGGAATTCCAATTCCCGCATAAACGATTTATTTCATTATTCTACCACTTCTAAAACCGGTAATCCCACGTTGACCTCAAAGTGAGATATCTTTTGTGTTTTCTCTCCCCCTTTTCAAAATTAACAACTGAATTAAACAATTACAAAATATTATCCGCTTTTTATGAAAATCCGGAATACCAAACAACTCAAATATTTTTGCTGTCGAGATCGGGTTTCTTAGTTCTATGAATCCTGCCCGCCCAGCCAGAACCACCACATTCAATACAGGGATTAACCGCTTCAATATCTTTTCCTGTTCCTTTACATTTATTACAGCGAACCGGTGTATTATAGTCATCCGCTTTTACTTTTACCAATCCCGAACCTTTGCATATCATGCACAAAGGTCCGCTTTCACCACCCCTGCCAGTACCTCCACACCAGGAACATTTAACCAGTATTTCACCCATGGGGCCTCCTTTTAGATTAAATTAATTAACTATTCAGTCTATATATAAAACATACAGAGAAAAGTCAATATAGATTTTTAAAATTAAATCAATGAAGTATAAATATTTTTCAATAAATTTACTAATAAAAATATATTGACATTTATCTATATCTTACTTATAATAAAACCAGCTGCTAATTAAAACAGGGATACTGTTAATTGGTGCAGATACAAACTAAATATCTTGTAGGGAGATATTTTAAACAAAACTTAAAGTACGTAAGCCATAACGACATCTCAGACCCTGACCATATTTAAGCATGGTGGCGGGTTATACACTATTTATGCGAGGGTTATCAGGCGCAGGAGGTGCCTTGCCTTGAGGTTAGAAAGCCGCCTTGATTAAACACTCGATAAATGTGGAAGCTCGCCACTTTTAAATTTATTTTTTTAAAGAATGACCTGAAACGGATAGCCTGCAACCCGGTATTAAAAATAGCAAGTACTCCAATAGAAGGTATCTCCGCTTTACTACGACAAGCTCTTTCACTCCTTTTAGGAATGTTCGCTTAATTGAAGTGATTTCGCAAGTCTCAACAATCCTCTCCCCTGCTAAACGCTCTACTCTCTACTTTTCAAGGAGAGGGCAAGGTTGAAAATCCCGCCACAAGCGGGTGTGAGGTTTTTTGTAGGGGCACGTTGCAACGTATCCCTCCGTGGGATCTTTTAATGAAGGGGTAGATTTCAAAACAACCTTATCATCCTATTCCAACACTTCCAAAACTTGCTCAAACCTGCCAAATGAAGGAATCATATAAACTCCGGAAACAAGAGATTTAGCCTCTTTCAATAGCTCTTTGCAGACCTGCACACCTTCCCTGGCACCCTTCTCCCCTGCTTTTCTCATCCTCTCTCTTACCTCATCCGGTATTAATATCCCGGGAACTTCGTTATGGAGAAACTCTGCATGTTTTGTGCTCTGTAAGGGAAGCAGTCCCAGAAAAACCGGAAGTTTTATACCCTCTATCCTTCTCAAAAATCTTTTAAGAGTCTCCAGATCATAAAAAGGCTGGGTGAAGACATAATCTGCACCGGCTTTTTCTTTCAGTTTCAGTCGATCTAACTCCCTATCCCAGTCCCTCGAATTTGGATCAACTCCTACGCCCACTGAAAAAGAGGTAGGTGAGCCGATGGAGTTCCCCGCCCAGTCAGTTCCGCAATTCAGTTTCTGGATAATCTTTACCAGACCAACGGAATCGACATCATATACTGCGGTCATATGAGGATAATCACCCAGGCTGGGTGGATCTCCGGTTACGGCCAGGATATTTCTTATACCCAGGGCGTGCGCACCCAGAAGGTCTGACTGTAATCCCATCAAATTTCTATCCCGGCAGGTGAAATGAAGAACTACATCTATTCCCACCTTTTCGGTTAACAGGTATGCTAAGGAAAGACAGCTCATCCTCACCTTTGCCATGGGGCTATCAGCGATGTTAACGGCATTTATCCCGCTGTTTTTTAACTTTTTTGCAACCTTCAATATTTTTTCAGGATTGGTGCCCTTGGGGGGGTCCAGTTCAACTGAGACCAGAAATTCCTTGCCGATGTTCCGGGCAAAAGGTGAAAGAGTGATTGACGGTTTTTCGACCTTTTCTTCCTCTGGCTCTTCCCTGATCACTATCTCAAGCCCTGTTTTGGCTGAAGCTTTTTCGTCGTGCTTTCTAATAACCTGCGCCATCATTTTAATATGTTCAGGAGTGGTTCCACAGCATCCGCCTACCAGATTGACTCCCAGGAGAATAAATCTCTCCGCATATTCTGCCATATACTCCGGCGAAGAAAGATAAATGAACCTTCCTTCAACAAAATGAGGAAATCCAGCATTGGGTTGGGCGGAGATGAACTTCTTGGTTTTAACTCTCATTCTCTGAATTACCTCATATAACTTCAAAGGACCCACGCTGCAGTTCGCTCCGATTACCTCAACCTCTAACTGACCCAGTACCTCAGTTACTTCTTCCGGGGTATTTCCCATTAAGGTCTTTCCATCCTCTCCAAAGGTCATAGAGGCTATGATAGGAAGCTGACAGATGCTTCGAATAGCAGAGACTGCCTCTTTCATCTCCCTGAGATCGGATATGGTCTCTACAATAAAAAGATCCACACCGCCTTCTAAAAGTCCCTCTCCCTGTTCTAAAAAAGCTTCCCTCACCTGCTGCAGGGTTATATCCCCGAATGGATGAATCCTCTGCCCTACCGGTCCGATTGAGCCAGCTACAAAGACCTCCTTACCCTCTATCTCCCTGGCTTCCCTTGCTATTTTTGCACCTTTGCAGTTTATATCTTTTGTCCTCTCCTCAAAACCATGAGTTGCCAGTTTGAAACTATTTGCACCAAAGGTGTTCGTCTCTATGATCTCCGCACCTGCTCTGATATAATCCTGGTGTACCCTCTGGACGACTTCTGGACTGGAGAGATTTAACTCGTCAAAGCACTTGTAGTAGGATATCCCCCGGGAATAAAGTAGCGTTCCCATAGCACCATCGCAGAGCAAAACACTCTTTTGTAGTCGTTCAATAAATAAGTTCATTTTTCAGCATTTAGCTTTATAGCTATTAGCTATGAGTTTGTTTTAAGTCACATTCAATTTTCTATAAATGAGTAAATAAAAGAGCCCATTGATATTCTATTACTGCAAGATTATCAGTTAATTTCCGGACCTTCAGCTTGGTTTAATCTTTACTCATTAAACTCCATACTTCTTGCTATATGCTCCCCGCTTATTTTATTCCCAACTCCTGCTTGATTTCACGAACAGCTTCAACCATCACTTTAAGTTTGGCTCTGGTCTCCTCAACTGTTCTGGTTTTGAGCCCGCAGTCTGGGTCGATATATACTTTTTCCAAGGGAAATACCTCCAGAGCCATTTTGATATTAGCTTTTACTTTCTCTTTGGTTTCAATAATATGACTATGTGAGTCTATTACACCTACAGCAATCTCCTTGGTGAATTTAGGATTTCTGAAAACCTCCAGGTTAGAGAAGTTGCTATTGGCAAACTCCAGATCCAACTGGTTTACCGGAAAGTCCAATAGCCTGGGATAGATTTTGGAGAAATCTCCATAGCAGATATGGCTTATGGTTTTCGATTTTATTCCCCTGGTAACTATGGTCATTGCCTCTATAGCAAGCTCTATCTCCTCGGGACGTGTGGATAAGGCTGGTTCGTCTATCTGGATATATTTTGCCCCGGCTTTTTCCAAATCTGCTACCTCCTGATGAATCACCTTAGCTAAAGCCAGCGCTGCATCTTTTCGGCCAGGGTAATGTTCATTAAAAGACCAGTCCATCATGGTATAGGGTCCGGTAAGCATTCCCTTGACCGGTTTTGAGGTTAGGTCCTGTGCATATCTGAAGGTCTCCACGGTTATCGGGCTTGTTCTCTTGATCTCTCCTGTTATTAAGGGTTTTCGGTAATACCTGTTTCCGTATGAACGGACAAGCCCGCTTGTACCGAAACCCTCCATCCTTTCGGCAAAATAGGTTACCATATCCCCTCTTTCCATCTCACCATGAACCAGAATGTCTATTCCTATCTCCTCCTGAAACCTTATCCAGTCATACGTAGCTTTCCTCTCCAGGGAATGCAACTTTTCTTCTGCAATTTCACCCCGTGAGAACATCGCTCGGGCTTTAGTTATGTAATCCGGTTTGGGGAAACTCCCCACGCTGGTTGTGAAAAGCATTATCCTCAGCTCCTGTTAATATCAATTTTACTAATTAGTCTATATTATATTTGAGCAAGCGCAGCTCAGGAATTGAACCTCGACGCTATGGATGAAAGGAGCCTCAATTTCTTTAAGGCATTTTCATGAGGCAAAAACTCTAGTCCACAGGAGGGGCTGATATAAATTTTATCAGGAGAAATTTTACGGCTTACCTTCTGGATAAGTTTAAGAACCTCCTCCTCGTTTTCTATTCTGGTATTTCTTGCATCCAGGCAGCCCAGAATCAGTTCCCTTTTAATGTCCGTTTCCAGGAGCAGCGCTATATTCTCAGGTTTACTTACCAGATCTATTCCTATAACATCCACCGGCAGATCGAATAGCTCCGGTATTAAACCTCTTATGCTACCAAAATAAAGAAAGAGAATAGTCTTTGCCTTTAATCCCGGAGTAATCGTCTTTAAGCTTTCTCTGACCATATCGATTTCCCGGGGAAAGTTACATAAGGAGGGCTCCTCGAACTGGATGTACTCTACCCCTTCCTGATCCAATCTTTTCGCTTCCTTCTGCAAAATCAGGCTGAAATCTGCTATTAAATTTTTCGGATCCTTATAATGATGATTGTCGGATAATTTTGCCCAGGTCAAACTCCCCGGCAAAACCGCTTTGAGGCTTCTGTTTGAGTGTTTCCGGGCATACTGGTAGTCCCCTAAGGTGGTGTATTCTCGAAAAAGTATCTGAGATTTTATTACCGGCTTGCGGTAGTAGAAATTGTTATCGAAAAACCTCAAAAGACCATTTATCTTACACCCTTCGATTTTTTCAGCAAAAGGGGTTAACAAGTCATTCCATCTGATCTGTCCGTCAGTGATTATATCTATCCCTGCATCCTCCTGTTCCTTAATAATCCTTTTGATCGTAGCCCGGTAAACCTCCTCCAGCTCATCTGCTGATATCTTTTTCCGCTCGAATTGATTTAAGGCTGTTCTCAGATTTGGAACATTCCTATCGGAGCTTATCTTGGGATAGCTCCCTACTACTGTGGTTTTAAGCATAGGTTTGATGCTGATATTTTATAGTTTAAACTTATCCCCTAACTCACCCACAAACGGTATTTTCCATTCCTTGCCCTGGAGTGCATTAAAGATACCGGCAAAGGCAGCAACCAGACAGAGAACAGCCACCATCCCCCAGAAAAGCTGGCTTATCCTGGGCAGAAGGAAAAACACCGCCAGTATCTCTATGAAGAAAAGTAAAAGACCCTGTTTCCCGTGTTTTAAGGCATAGGGATTGTCTTTCATTTTGACCAGCGGAACGAAACACATAAATGGAATATAACCCAGAACAGCTGCTGCCTTCCCCTCCCGGATGATCTCCTCTTCGGTTAAACCTTTATTTTCTGCTTTTTCTTTTTCTGAACTCTCAGGGTTTAAATTATTCGTCATAATCTTTTTTATATGGTAAAGTTTATGTTGATAATTTATTTAGCAAAATCCAGCGTTCTGTTTATTTCTTTTCCTGCGTTTTCGAGAGTTCCGCTAATTCCATGCGGACACTCGATACGTTTTTTGCAGCCGGATATTTTTGAATTATCCTCTCGTAGAGTTCTTTTGCCTTATCCGGCTGATTTGCCTGTTTGTATGCTTGAGCCGCACTCAACAGGTAATCTGGTGCTGAAAACTCGTCTGAACTTTTCTCGGCTGCCTTCAGGTAATATTCGGCTGCAGGTTCAAATACACCCTTCTGCATATAACAATCAGCTACACCAGCCAGTGCACCGGACAAAACCATCGGATCTGCCTTGGAGTATTTCTTGATAAAATCCTGAAAATATCGTAATGCCTGGTCGTAATCCCGGCTGTAATAATAACTATTTGCCAGAAGATACCTTGCCTCCGCTGCTGCTTTTGTTCCTCCATATCTCCTCAGAACATCCTGCAAATCCGCAAGTCCGTTCTGGAATTCCCCGGATTCAAGCTCTACTCTGGCTTTTCCCAGAAGTTCCGCTGCTTTTTGATTTCGGCTCCGGTTAGACGAGATTAAAAACAGCACGATTAAAACCACAACCACAACCGCTGCACCGGCTATCAAAAACTCTTTTGAACGTTTCTGGATGAATTCCGTGA
>JAOUFL010000276.1 GCA_029858245.1 Candidatus Zixiibacteriota bacterium | reverse complement strand
TAAAGTTTATCCTCCGATTGGATTTATTTTACAGGCACTCCCGAATAGGTTCGTTCAGATAATTGTTAACCTGTAGGAAAATATATTCAAATGAAGTAATAGGGATTTATAAGGTGAAAGCTGTCAACTATTAACCGTCTACAAATCTTGTCCTTCACATAAAATTAAAGAGGGTGTTAAGCTCTGTATGGGTATAGGGGGGGTTAGGAACTACCCGAAGTTACAGGGCACACCCTCGTTTATTAAAAAATGTATATAAAAACAGAACTAGAGATTACAGGGTTTAAAACCTCCCTTGAAAAGATAATTTATCAGATAGATTACATCTGAAACGGTAACTTCTTGGTCAAGATTGACATCTCCTGAAGCATATGGAACCGGTTCTGGTCCTCCCTTAAAGAGATAGTTAATTATAAAAACCACATCTGATACATTCACTGTATCATTTTGGTTAGCGTCTCCGCATAGGTAGTCGCCCGGGATAACTGTTACCTGCCATTCCTTAGAATCAACTAAAAGATTCAAGGGGTCATCTAAAACCATTTCAGTGGAATCGTACACTATTCCTTTAACTATGAAAGAACCAGCAGAGCTGCTCGTAAAATTGAAAGGATTTTCTGAAGACTTTAGCTGGTCGTTCACAAACCACTTAACCTTCAGGGAATGGGTATTGGGAGTTAAGGGTATAATCTCAAATAATTGAGGGGATAAAGTCTCCAGGGATAAAGTGTCGGTTGAAGGGAAAACATCGTCATATGCTCTAACCAATTCATATATCGATCTGATAGTCTGTTCGTGGCACACCACACAAAATATTTCCTGTAAGGACATCATCATACAGTGGTCATAAGTGGGGCGATAAAGATTATTAAAGGAGCATCCGAGGAAAGTACCAACACCAGGTGAACCGATATCTATCCAGCTTTGCCATCCAGGATTGACTGAATTTGGGTCGCAATTGCAGCCTGACACAGTACCGGGAAAGTCCCCGTAAAGATATTCATCAGCCAGATTGGCAAAACTATGACCAAGCTCGTGCATAAATACGTATGGCCCCCAGAAGCCATTGTAACTTATGAAATAGTCACCACCGCTTCCCCCATAAGTTGGGTCATTAACCAGAACTACTATCTCATCATACCAGGGAATTGATTGAGCTGCAGCATAGACGCTATCATCATCTGCACAAATAAGTCGATCTATCCCCTCACAGCCGTAATATGATCCCAGAGCAGTATTGCGATAGACTGGTGGATCCCATTCCGGATGGTCTGAACCACTTTCCTGGGAAATAACCTTGATTTTATATACATTAAAATAAGAGCTGTATTCGTTATAAGGTGAGATGGAGTTAAACATAAAATTTGAATAGGTTTGAACATTATTTGAGTAAAGAGCAGTCTCATCTACGGTGTACCCATCTCCCAAAAAAACTAAATCTATGCGATTAGACGGATCTCCATTATATATCAGGGTATCTACATCCCATTCCGTATAGAGCGGGGTTTTCCTGATCTGAGTGATAATCTGCTTCAAATCCTCATGAAATTTTTCTGTACCTGCTGGATCAGTAACATATAGTTCCTCTGCCTCGGGTAAATACGGGATTCTGATTTTGAATAGTGTCTGAGGCTTAAAAACTATCCCGCCACTTAAGGCTAAAGTGGCTGTATCTAAGAGGTCATAAAAGACAATCCTCGGATCAGGGAAATGAGATTCAAATAACAGTTTTTTTTCAGCAGAGAATATTTCAATTTTAAATCCGCCTTTTAGATAGGTAGATTTTGGAGCAAAGGAGGTGACTGAAATTACCTCTTTTAATCTAAGCTCCTGGTTTTAGAAATTGAAATAAAGATCAAGAGATTTTCTGTTATCTTCTGACGACCATAGAGGGTTTGTGGCTGAAAAAGAAAAGAGGAGAGTAAGGTAGAAGACAAAAAATCTGAAATTGTCCTTTCCGGGAGCAGGTAACTTCATTTTTTATCTCCCTTTTTATACTCGTATTACAATCTTATTATAATATAGCTTAAAAAATGAATTGGTCAAGGAATTTCTATGAATCGAGATTTATAAAAGGAACCTTTGAGAGAAACAAGACTTTTTAAAAGGTTTTCTTGCTTTAATAAGTGCTAATATTTTTAAGATAATGGTATTTAGGAGCCTGTATTGCTGATAGCACGCTATTAACTGTTATCATTAGAAGGATAAAATAAAAGAGGGTGTTAAGCTCTGTATGGGTAGAGGGGGGCTAGGAACTACCCGAAGTTACAGGGCACACCCTCGTTTTTTCTAATTTCTAAACTTAATATAGATAGCTTTGAATTTTTGGCAATAAGGTATTTACCCTATTTTAATACAAGGTTTTATTTTGCAAAAGAACAAACTAA
>JAOUFL010000275.1 GCA_029858245.1 Candidatus Zixiibacteriota bacterium | reverse complement strand
ATCAACAGGCACAGAGGATAAATCCCCCCAGAGGATAATTAATTTTGAATCAGAATCCAGATGATAAGCCCCGGAATCAGGAACAAAACTCCTCCATTCAAAACCATCCCAGTATTCCCAGACAATTTCTCCGCCTGCTCCGGCAGTGGATAAAACCATCCTAACCTGATTGAACTTGCTATCCATCCCCAGATAAATTGCATCATCAGTGTCTCTTGCTAAATAGTTAGAAGTAGGATGGAAAATATCTGCCGGGGTGGTGTTTTCCGCCTCTGAGGTTCTATCATAATATTTCTGAGTTGCCGAATGGTCATAGCAAAAAACTTTATCGAAAATCTTTGCCCCGAAAAGCAGCGGAACAGGAGTGACAAAACTGCTTCCGGATTTATAAGAGTAAAAAAGCTGGTTCTGGTTGTTACCGATGTTCTTACCATAGAAAACATAAGGGATTTTTCCATAGAATCTTATCGCAGGACTGTCAGGTACAGCCGTATCCACAGTCAAAGCCCCGCTCCAGGAAACACCATCATACTCCCGGTATAGAACCGAATTTGTTCCCGGGAAAACAATTCCCAGAATATTGTCCGAAGAGATACCGAGCTGAAAATTATCGTTGATATTAGAGCCTGAGTAAACCATGACTGCGGAGGACCAGACTGTGCCTGAAAGCTCGAAGGAGCGATAAGCCAAACTGTCTCCATCGTCCGAGTAAAAACAGCGAATATAAGGAGACTGAAAAACAAGCTGGGAGTAGCACTCAGAAGTACCCATAGTCAAAGCCTCACCCGGATCCGTCTCCCCTGTTCCCCAGGTTATGCCATCGTCAGTGGAGGATTTTACTTGCACGTAATACCTGCCGGTGGAAGACTCGTAATAGCTCCAGGAAACCCATAATCTGTTAGCCGAATCTTTTAAAATCGATGGGTAATAATTATCCTCCACTGTACATACACTCCTCACTGTGCCTGTTGACCATAATCCATTGACGAAGGTAAGCTTCACCATAGCCAGAGAAAGAGTCGCCTGCACAGTATAAACCAGATAAACATTACCGGACGAATCCATATAGCCGGAACAGGGGTAGTCTGCCGAATCGGTAATAATATTTACCGCATCTGACCACGAATTATAAGGAGGGTCCGCCCACCTGTAAACCAGAGTATTTGCATTCTGAGGATAAATCAGAATCGCCCTGCCTTTGTATTGCCCGGAGGGAACCATAAAGAGTTTTTTCTGAGTCTGAATCCCGGACCCGTAATAGGAGCTGACTGTATCGATTAATTTCTGCATAATTTCGCTATTTGCGTTTCGCTTTTGGCTATTCGCTTTTAGATTTTCGATTTATTCTTTTATCCACTTAATCCTTAAAATCTGCTGTGAGGAATATTCCCTCTTCTGCTTGCTTTTCTTTTTTTACCTTTGAACCATTGAACCTTGTTTTTACGACCAGACCGTATCCAGAACCAGGGATGCCTCTTTAATCACCTTGGCATAAGCCACGGATTCGGAGATAACCGCCTCCTCTAATTTCTGCTCTATGACCTTATCATATTCCACCATCAATGGCTGGGTGATAACCTCTTCAACCGCAAAGCGGTTATCCAACCCTATGATCTGATCTGATGGAACGTCATCACATCTGATTAAGGTGGTGCCTAAAGGAGAAACTAACTTACCTGTTTTCTGGAAATCAAAGCCTGCCATAGGGTCCTTGAACTCATCCATAGTAAGTATGGTTTTCAAAAGGTTCTTATGACAGACTAAAGTATTCATCTCGAAGGGGAAGAACTCGTTCCACAGGGTAACCAGATCAGAATAGCCTAAAGAGCCTGAAGTTGCAGTATTAAAAACATTAGCAGAATTGTTGTTCCCGTCCCCGTTGATGATGGTATCCACGATAAGACCCATCTTGTCAGCCTGCAGCCTGAAACCAATGTACCATAGAAGCACTTTGAATTGAGCAGTAGTTCTGGACCTCAAAGCCTTGTAAGAGGTTTTTAAAGTAACCCCGTAATCCGGCACTGTGATAGTATGCTGCTGCTCTGCTATTGAGATAGCAGGTATCTCTGCTTGATCCCCTATCGGTCTTAATGAAAGCTTTTTATCTGTGGGAGCCACATCCACATAAAAAGGCGTATATCTCGAATTCGAGATCTGTGCAGAGGAAGCAATAAGTCTGGACAGCTCGGATCGCATCTTCTGACCATTCTTTATTTCCCTCAGCATAAACTCAGGCAGAAGCGCAGGCTCACCCTGGTAGAACAACTCCACCGTTATCGGATTTCTGCCGCCTACTTTGATATTGTGAACTAAAAGCTGTCTTTCAAAAGCATCCAGTGGAGAGTCGACTGGAGAGGGATCAAAATCATCTGTCTCCAAAAGCTCGGAT
>JAOUFL010000073.1 GCA_029858245.1 Candidatus Zixiibacteriota bacterium | reverse complement strand
ACGCTTCGCAAAAATCATTGACCCTGCCTTTGCTCAGTTCTCCATTTTAACTCCGTATCCTGGAACAAAACTTTACGATTCAGTCAAGAACAGATTACTAACGAACAACTGGGAGATCTTCTGGGGAGGCCAGCCGGTTATTCGATTGGATAAAATCACGCCTAAGGAGTTACAGAGATTAATCGTCAGAGCATATCTATCTTTTTATTTGAGACCCAGAAAGATATTTCAATTAGGACTGCCTTATCTATATGAACTTTTCTGGGGATACAAGAAGAGGAAGAGAATTCCTTTAGAGAAAAAAGGTGGAGACTGGGTACCAACAAAAGAAACACTTATAGCTTAAGAGTGATTCCAACGATGAAAAATGGGTTCCACAATTCAGGGACACTCTACCTGCTTAGTACTCCCATTGGAAATTTAGAGGATATCACACTTAGGGCTTTAAGAGTGTTAAAAGAGGTTGATTTGATTGCGGCTGAGGATACCAGAAAAACAGGAATTCTGCTCAAGAATTATTCAATCACTAATAGACTTACCAGCTATCATGATTATAATAAAGAGAAAAAGGCGCCCTGGTTGCTACAGGAATTGAAATCAGGAAAGTCCATTGCCCTGGTATCAGATGCGGGTACCCCGGGGATTTCTGATCCTGCATATCTGATGGTTAAATACACAATTGAGGAAGAAATCAGAGTGGAATCTATTCCCGGACCGACAGCTTTTGTCTCTGCACTGGTAGTTTCCGGCCTGCCTACTGACAAATTTATATTCGAGGGATTTCTGCCCGCTAAATCTGGTAAAAGAAGAAAAAGGATTACAGAGCTCTCTGATGAAAAAAGAACCATGATTTTTTATGAATCACCCCACAGGTTCCTTGACACCATCACTGATTTTATCTTGATACTAGGGGATAGAAGGGTCTGTATAGCCCGGGAGTTGACTAAAAAATTCGAGGAGGTAAAAAGAGGAAGGCTATCGAAAATCAGAGAATATTTTGAAACGAGTAAAATCAGAGGAGAGATTGTTATAATTGTAGAAGGAAGGTTATAATCTCGAGGTGTCAGGGTTTAATCCGGATGTTACTTGTTTTTTTAGCGGGCTTATAAACCGAAACAATTTTATGAAAAAAAGGTCGTTTTTATGTCCTGTTGATTGGGCAACTGTAAGTTATCTGGTAGTTTTAAGCCTAATAATTCTCTTATTCAGGCATAATCAGCCTAACTGGCTTTATTATCTAATTTTCAACTTTTCTGTTATAACCCTGATATTCTTAATCGCAAAGTATTTATCTTTTTCCAGTGGGATAGCCAGATTTTTTAGACTCTGGTATCCGGTCTTTCTTTTCACTTTCCTTTATGAGGAAACACGTTATCTAATCCACCTGATCTTCCCGCGATTCTACGACTACTGGATTAACAATTTGGAATTGACTATACTGGGTGTATATCCCACAGTATTTTTGGAAAAATTATCTCATCCTATTTTAAATGAATATTTTCTGATGGCATATTTCTCCTATTATCTGCTTTTACCCATAGCCGGTATCTTTTTGTATTCTGGAGGGAAGATAAAGGAATTCAATAGCATGGTTTTTGCTTCTGCTGTAGCTTTTTATATTTCATATTTAGGATTCATTTTCTGCCCGGTAGAGGGACCGCGTTATGCTCTTTCACATCTTCATCAGATTCCCATTCAGGGGTTTATCTTTGTACCACTGGCTCAATGGATAGTAAAAACCGGTGGATTACATGGGGGCTGTATGCCCAGTTCACATGTGGCAGTTGCCTGGGTAGTTTTCATTTTCACCTATAAATACGAAAGGAAACTCTTCCATTTTTTAGGTCCCCTGATAATCTGCCTTTTCGCAGGCACAGTATGGGGACGCTTCCATTATCTATCAGACGTAATAGCGGGGATACTGGTGGGTATGATAAGTATTACTTTTGTAAATAAAATTGAGCCAGACTGGAAAGACGGGAACAAGTCTGTCTTTGAAAGTAAGGATTTTTCACTTGACTTGGTTAAATATAAATGATATTATGATTTTCTTAAAATAGATACCTTATGGCAGAGTTTAAACTTTTAAATAAACATTTAGTCAAAGCTTTTCTTATGGTGATAGAGCCATTAGCAAGGGTTTTCATTAATTTGAAAGTTCATCCTCATGTGGTGACCTTTACCGGTCTGATATTCAGTATACTGGCTGCACTTTCTTTTGTGTATGGTAAATTTTTCAGCGCGGGAGTTTTGATCATACTGGCAGGGATATGTGATGTTCTGGATGGACGCCTGGCACGCGAGACCAATACCTTGAGCAAATTCGGAGCACTGTTTGATTCTACCATAGACCGGTATTCCGAGGTATTAATCTTTTTAGGTCTTTCCTCATATTTTTTGGTTAGAGGATCATATTTAGTTTTGATTATAATTTTTGCGATTGCTGGCTCTTTTATGGTCAGCTACACTCGCGCACGAGCAGAGGGATTAGGCATAGAATGTAAAGTAGGGATTATGCAGCGCCAGGAGAGGATCACCTTTTTAGCTGCCGGAGCAATCCTGGGCTCAATCCCCGGAACGAGTAATTTATTTTTACTGCTTTCGATCTGGACAATCGCAATTTTTGCTAATATAACTGTCATACAGAGAATTATTTACATAAACAGACAATTAGAAAAAGTTTAATGAATTTAAGGAAAGGAGAGAAAATGAGCAAAGTTAGGGTGGCAATAATTGGCGTGGGAAATTGTGCCTCCTCCTTTGTTCAAGGAGTTGAATATTACAAGAACGCCAGAGAAAACCAGTTCGTTCCAGGTATTATGCATGTAAATTTAGGTGGTTATCATATCAGGGATATCGAGTTCTCGGCTTGTTTTGATATAGATAAAAACAAAGTAGGAAAAGACCTGAGTCAAGCGATTTATACCTGGCCTAACAACACCTACAAATTCTGTTCAGTTCCCCCTAAAGGAATTCCGGTTCATAGAGGTATGACACATGATGGTTTGGGAGAATATCTTTCCAAGATTATAGAAAAGGCACCAGGTCCGACAGCCAATATTGTGAAAATACTCCAGGATACTAAAACAGACGTGGTGGTCAATTACCTTCCAGTAGGAAGCGAGGAAGCAACTAAGTGGTATGTTGAGCAGGTTCTGGATGCGGGATGTGGTTTTGTTAATTGCATTCCGGTTTTCATTGCCAGGGAAAAATACTGGCAGAAAAGATTTGCGGACCGAAAACTTCCAGTAATCGGGGATGATATTAAATCGCAGGTTGGAGCTACTATTGTCCATCGTATCCTCACTCGTCTTTTCCGTACCCGGGGGGTAAAATTGGAGAAGACCTACCAGCTGAACGTGGGGGGTAATACGGATTTTCTCAATATGTTAGAGAGGTCCAGACTCGAATCAAAGAAGATTTCCAAAACGGATGCAGTTACCTCGCAATTAGATTATGATCTGGGAAGTGATAATGTCCACATAGGCCCTTCTGATTATGTTGCCTGGCTGTTAGATCGAAAAAATGCCTATATAAGATTGGAGGGGAAAACCTTTGGGGATGTTCCTTTGAATCTGGAGATGAAGTTAGAGGTCTGGGATTCACCTAATTCAGCCGGGGTGGTTATAGATGCTGTCCGATGTTGTAAGTTAGCTTTAAACAGAGGGCTCAGCGGAGCACTGGAAGCACCATCCTCTTATTTTATGAAATCGCCACCTATACAGTTCACGGATGAAGAGGCAAGGGAACATACAGAAGAGTATATCAAAAAATATGCAGTAAAACCTGCAGTTGCGAAAAAACAGGTGTTTAACAGGAAAAGGTAACGAGGGATAAGGATGGTTTTCAATTTGAACTTGAAGAGGTGGTGAAGACCACTTCTTTTTTTGAATAAATGGCTGAATTTAGAGGTGAAAGGATTATTTTAAAATAATCCGTATTGATTCCAAAAAGCGGAATAAGCATCACGGTATGAGAGAAACTATAATGAAAAAAACAAGTTTTTTCTTCCTTTGCCTGTTTATCCCGGTCTGGCTAACTTATGCACAGAGTAAGGATGCAAATACACAACTACCATCTCCAGGTAATCAATTCAGCGAAAGTAAATATATTGATAAATCAAAGACGGTAATTGTCAATTCTCAAACAGATACAATTAGCTCTATTAACAGGGTTTTAGGGAATTCTGAAGCTGATAGTGAAATTGATGATACAAAGGAACCAGAGAGTAAAATCAGTTTTAATCAATTCGACTATGTGGGAGGCTTCTTTGAAGGACTGGCAGTAGTTAAAGTTGGGGAGGATTACGGTTATATAAACGAAGATGGTGAAATAGTTATTCCTCCCCAGTTTGATCTGGTGGGGCGTTTTTCTGAAGGATTTGCCACGGTTAAAGTTGGATCCCTTTTTGGATATATAAATAAAAAAGGGGATATCGTTATAAACCCTCAATTTAATTATGCCTGTGATTTTTCAGAAGGTGTGGCAGGAGTAAGGGTAGGTGGAAAATGGGGCTTTATCAATAGAAAGGGTGAGATGGTGATTAAACCACAGTATGATTTTGCCTGGTTATTTTCAGAGGGTTTAGCTGCAATTCAGGTAGAATTCGGTGATAAATATGGATATATTGATAAAACAGGTGAAATAGTAATAGAATCGCAATATGATGACATTCTACCTTTTTCTGAAGGGGTAGCTGGGGTAAAAATTGAAGGTAAATGGGGTTATATAGATAAAGAAGGAAATATAGTAATTGACCCACAATTCAGAGATGCAGGGGTATTTACCGAAGGATTAGCAATGGTCTTAATCGGGGCAAAATTCGGTTATATAGATAAAATTGGAAAGATAATTATTGAGCCGAAATTTGAGGCTGCCTGGCCCTATTCAGAAGGACTGGCACCTGTGAAAATAGATAAAAAGTGGGGTTATATTAACAAAAAGGGTAAGACAATAATTAACTTTCAATTTGATTTTGCCGGGATATTTTCCGAAGGGATGGCAGGAGTGAGAATCGGAGATGAATGGGGATTTATTGACAAAACAGGTAAATTCGTCTGGAAAACTAAAAAATAAGATATCAATATTTTAGAGATAAAGAAGTTTATATAAAAGAGTAACACTTCTTAAATTAACTGAAAATTTGTTTTGTTTAAAAGAAGATCATAAGTTTGATTAAAAGAAAATTGAAAAATTATAAAATCGTAGAGCAAGGATTAACCTTAAGTGTTGCTCTATAAGTAATAGAAGCGTATTATTAAAAACAAAGATTAATATGCAGGGTAAATTAATTACTTTTGAGGGAATTGATTATTCCGGCAAGACCACACAGGCAAAAAAGCTTTTTAACTATCTGAAGAAAAAAGGTCACAAGGTTGTATTTCTCAGAGAACCAGGTGGGGAGAAGGTTTCTGAAAACATAAGGCACGTGCTTTTATCTTCCAGGAATACTGGAATGAGCCCTTTGACTGAGTTTTTGCTTTATATCGCTTCCAGAGCGCAATTAGTATCAAAGGTAATTTTACCAGCCTTGAAACAAGGCAAGATGGTAATCTGCGACCGTTTCTACGATTCAACCTTAGCTTATCAGGGTTATGGAAGAGGGTTAGAGAAAAAAACGATCGAGTATCTGAATAAAATTTCCGTATCTGATTTAAAACCTGACCTGACCATTTTGATCGACATACCCATTAGCATCTTTCTTGAACGTATGAGAAAGAATAACAGGAAAAAAGACAGGATCGAAAAGGAGAAAACAGGTTTTTATAAAAAAGTCAGGGATGGTTATATAAGGATAGCTCGTAAAGAAAGTACAAGATTCAAGATTGTGGATGGGTCCAGAGAGATCGAGGAGGTATGGTTAAAAGTTAGAGATACAGTGGATCGATTTCTTAAGCCGGAGAAAAAATGACAGGGATAAAAAGTAAAAGTGTTATCTTAGTTTTACTAATTGTTGCTGTAGTGATTCTGGTTTTGCTGCAGAATAGCCATATCGGGTTTTTTCCTTTTAAGAATATAAGCGTATTAAACGAAGTCGCAAGCCTGATCAGTTCCAAATATGTGAATGAGGTCGAGAAAGAAAAGCTTATGCGGGATGGCATTAATGGAATGATGTCTGATTTAGATCCCTACTCTGAGTATTTAGAAAAGGGTGAACTTGAGGGTCTTCTGGAGACGAGTAAAGGAGAATTTGAAGGTATTGGAATAGAAATTGTGATAAAGGAGGATTACCCTGTGGTTGTCTCTCCCCTGGAAGGCACTCCAGCTTATGATGCGGGTATTAAGTCAGGCGATAAAATCATTAAAGTAAATGACCTATCAACTATAGGCTTATCAGGAGATGAAACCCAGCAAAGAATCAGGGGACGTAAAGGAAGCACAGTCAAGCTTACCATTTTAAGGGAAGGGATTGGAGATCCACTGGAATTCAACCTGAAACGAGATGTAATTGAAATAAAAAGCATTGCCTTTGCTGGAGAATTGGAAGATGGGATAGAGTATATCAGGATGACCAGGTTTTCGGAGAACTCTCCAGCAGAGCTAAAAGTAGCATTAAATAATTTAAGATCCACCTCAAGTAAAGGATTAATCCTGGATTTAAGAGGAAATCCCGGGGGACTTCTGGAGGAGGCCATAAAAGTAGCAGAGTTTTTTGTTAAGCAAGGAGAGCTTGTTCTTGAGATCAGGGGCAGGGAAATTTCCAAAAAGATTTATTCGCAAAGCGAACCAATATTTGATAAATCTCCACTTATCGTCCTGATTGATTTTGGCTCTGCCTCAGCCTCCGAGATCGTAGCAGGGGTTATCCAGGACCTGGACAGAGGTCTGATCTTAGGTGACACCTCTTTTGGGAAAGGAGCAGTTCAAACTTTATTTGAGCTTGATAACAATACTGCCTTAAAACTTACCACAGCTTATTATTACATTCCGAGTGGAAGGTTAATTCAGAAAAATGTATATACCCACGAGGATCCTGGAGTGGATACAGTCGAAATCACGGATACCCTTCAACAGGAAAAGGTCTTTTATACCAGGAAGGGGCGAAAAGTATATGGAGGGGGAGGCATTGTCCCGGATATTTTAGTGCTTTCTCCGGATTTTTCTCCACTGATTCAGGAACTTTTACGGAACCAGTACTTTTTCGATTTTGCATTGCATTATGCTGTTGTCCATAAAGGAATAACGGAAAATTTTCAAGCTGATGAGAAGGTTTTAAAAGAGTTCAAAGATTTTATTAAGTCCAGAGGGTTTGATTACAAATCTCAGGCTGAATCAGAGCTGGGCAGGTTAAAAGAAACTATTACCAACGAAGAAAAGTCTAATTTTAAAGATCAGTATTCTGATGGGATAAAAGAGGCTTTTCACAAATTGAGTTCTCTTTTAAGTAAGAGAAAAGAATCTGATTTTGAGAAAAATAAAGAGGTTATAAAATGGCAGATAGAGGAAGCCATAATTACCAAAGAGTTCGGTCCGGCAGCAAGATATAAGGTCTGGGCAAGATACCAGGAACAGATTAAAAAGGCGATTAAGATCTTAAAGGATAAAGAGGAATATGAAAGGTTGTTAACTAAACCTAGTGGGGTTTCTTGAAAGTTTTTAATCACTTTATAAACCATTGATTATGGATACTTGAATAATAAAATAAAATCTTGTATAGGTTTATTTTTTAAAATCATACTTGACAATTAGTGAAAAAAATTAATATTTTGGTTTTATTGATAAATTGTTAATCCAGCATAAGTAATTAGCAGACTAGAAGTATAATTACTTAAGGAGAAATTGCTTTACTTGAGAAATGCCCAAACTCTTAAATAAGGGAGGATTTAGTTAATGAATCAAAATAAATTAAAGATTAAAAAGAGCATATGGGAAGATTTTAAAAAGAATTTATGTTGGGGAATACTTTTTCATCTTCAAGGACGAGAAGAGGATTCTATTAAGGAGCTTGAGAAAATAAAAACAAACCTTAAAGGGTCAGGGAAGTTTAAAAGTGTTAGTAAAAATCTAATAAAGTTTATAGTTGGTCCAACTAAAAAATTAAGAAGTAAACAGCTTTATGAACGTTCAAAGATCCTTTTAGATATAATTAAAGATTTAGATAATATTTTAAATTCTAAAAAAGGTGGTCTTAGACTTGCTTTTGAATGTCCAAGAAATAATAAAAAGGGTAAAGCAAATGACAGTACAAGAAATGGTTATAGTAGAGATCCTTTTAAGAGAATAAAGCCTAGTTTAAAAAGAAACGTTGCTTTAGCAACAGTTATATATTTGCTAAGAGGTTATGCGACTTTTTTTTGCCGCCCAAGAATCAAACGAGACTTCAATGCAGCCAAAGTAGCATTAAATGATTTTTTCCAATGTAGCCAATTTGCATGGAGACTTTATCGATTGTTAGATAATTGTCATTCTAAAAAAGGAAATCAACATAAATATTTGGAGGAGGTTAGGAAAGGGATTGATTATAATGAACCTCCTAATCCAGAAGACTCTGCCTATTTTATTTGGAGTATCCTTTTAATGCTTGAGATTCAGAGAGGTAACGTTTATCGACAGATTGATTATCTTGATGAGGCAAGCAGATTTTATAGACATTCCAGCAAGCGGTTAATACGTTTAGGTTCAGATTCTATATACACTTTTTTTGATAAATCAAATATTGTTTTTCAAGCTAATTGGGACCAGTTCATCACACCCACATTAGTGAGATCGCTCTTTGAAATGTCAAAAATACAGTTTGATCTTGGATATTTTCTTGAAGCTCTAATAAATGAGATTTTATGTTTAGCTTTCCTTGTTAAGATGAAGATAATTAAAAGAAATATATTAGCAAATACAGATAAAGAGGAATTAATAAGAGACTTAATAAATGTGGTAAAATTTTTGGATTCCAAAAGAAGACAGCAAGTGTTTGATACAGAACAGGTTGGAGCGTGTTTTGGTGGTCCGAGTAGAAGTGAGATGTCTTTAAGTTTAAACAATCCTATTAAACCTTCACGCTTCAAAAGATTTATTAATAAAAAAGATCTTGAATTTGCAGTTGATATTTTCGCAAGAATTGGCTTCACTCTCTTTTCCATTCAACGTGGTTATTTGCCAATTAGAGTGTGGACTCCCAAAGAAAACAAAAAAATTGAAGATAAACAGGTTCAGTTAAAAGGTTGGATTTCACCATTTTTTAAAGCTCATGAAAACTGGAGTACGAAAAAAAGAGGAGTGAAAGAATCACCATTCGGTCAATATTGCATGAGCCTATTCAGAACACCTGATAAGAAAAAGTCGCAAAAATTTCTATGGCCCTCTATAGAAAAACAATTTGCACATCGATTACGGGAAAATACTAACCAAAAGCTCCTAGATAAAAAAGCTTTAGATGAAACTGAGTTCTATGAAGCGATTCTTGCCGCAACCACAGGGAATATTTTAAATATTATCACTATTCCACGACGGAATCAGAGTTTATTAATGCGAAGAGGATACCGTTCGCGTCGAGAAGAAGGTGATCTTAGTCAGAAAACAGTATTGGAAGGAGTTAAAGCGGCTCTTGGTTTAAAACAAGTTCGAAAAAAAGGGCAAAGCAGGGTTCAAAATAAATTAATAGTTCTTCGCCGTTGGCAGTCCACAAATCCAAAAATACCCAAACCTGATGAATATAGACTTCGAGGAGGAGGATATTTTCTTTTTTGGCAAAACAAAGGAATTGTGATAGATCCTGGATATGATTTTATACAAAACTTCTACGACGAAGGATTTTCGCTTTCAGATATTGACGCTGTGGTGGTTACCCATTCACATCCGGACCATGATGATGATTTGTCGACTCTAACTACCTTAATCCGTGAATGGAATGAATATCATGAATCAACTGGGCAAGGTGAAGAAAAATATGGAAGTAAGGAATTAGACTTTTTTCTTAATGAGAGTACTAATCTAAAATTCTCTGCA
>JAOUFL010000274.1 GCA_029858245.1 Candidatus Zixiibacteriota bacterium | reverse complement strand
TTAACACTTTATAAAAACCTTGCGAGTCAGGCTGTTGGAGACTGCCCAACAGAACTTAAGATAAAATCCTATTGTCAGGTAACTTTGCAACCTGACCTATAAGAAGTGAAGAGACTTGAGATTAAAAGTAAAATATTCTTCACCTCAAGTCTCATAATTTAATCCATAAAATTATTTTTTCAAGGATTTTCTAAGATAAAACTCTAAATATATTAATATATTTTCAATCAAAAAAGGTTTGTCATATAAATATTGAAGCATTTTTTAGAAACTACCCGACAGAATCTGAAATAATCTATATTGTTAGGTAATCAGATAAAAATTTGTAACTTTAAGTATGTAAAGATTTAAATAAAGCTTGACATTTGAGAATAAAAGGCTATATGTAAGAGAATAAAGATGTTAACCGACGATTTAGGTTTGTGAAAAAGGTGTTATGAAGCTATTCTTTTTGAAAAAGTCAGAGATTGATAATTTGCTTCATTAAGTAATAAATTTTCCTTGAAAGGAGAGTCAGGGTATGTTTAAAGGCACAGTGAAAAGGCTTATAAGAGAGAGGGGTTTTGGATTTATATCGGCTGAGGATGGAAGGGAGGTATTTTTTCACCGCTCAGAGCTTCAAAATATAGACTTTGATAAATTAAAGGAAGGAGATCATCTGGAATTCGACGTCGTAAAAGGGAATAAAGGACCTCAGGCTAAAGACGTCAAAAAAACCACAGAATAGCAGAATTTATTTGCACTTCGCTGGTTCAAAATTAAATTCTCTGGAAAGGAGGCTAGCCTAACTTCACACTAAATTGGATTAGTAGTTGAAGTGGACTTTTGAGACAATCCTGCTCTCTTTGTGTTTAAGTTTTTGTTGTTCAATATTTTCCGCAATCCAAAATTAATAGATAAAAATTACTGCTTTTTCAATACATAGATCACCCAGGGGGCAATGCTGGTTTCGTTCACCCACTTATAGGGCTCACTATCTCTGGCTAAGGGTTTATAAGTTTTTACCAGTTTTCATTCTGCTTTTACTTCTCGAACAATTTCTTGTATTCTCCGTAACCTTCCTTTTCCAGGTCCTCTCTGGGAATGAATCTCAATGAGGCGGAATTAACACAGTATCTTAACCCTGTGGGTTCTGGTCCGTCCTCAAACAGATGACCAAGGTGAGAATCTGCATTTTTGCTTCTTACTTCAGTTCTTGTCATACCCAGACTGGTATCTTTTTTCTCCACTATGTTTTCTGTTTCCAGGGGTTTGAAGAAGCTGGGCCAGCCGGTTCCAGAATTGAACTTATCCCTGGATGAGAATAAAGGCTCACCGGAAACGACATCCACATATATCCCCTCTCTTTTGTTATCCCAGTATTCGTTTTTGAAGGGCTCTTCAGTTCCGCAGTTCTGGGTCACCTGGTATTGCTGGGGCGTTAATTTCTTCTTCAATTCATCTTCATCTGGTTTTATGTATTTTTCCCCCCACTTCTCCTTTATGAAATCCTCTCTTCCAGACCCTTTTTTGTATAGTTTATATTGCAGAGATTTCTTATTGGAGTAATCCTGATGGTATTCTTCTGCCCGGTAGAATTTAGTAAAGGGGATGATCTTGGTGACTACAGGTTTAACAAAAACCTTGGATGTTTCCAGTTGCTGTTTGGATTTTTCTGCCAAAGTTTTTTGCTCCGGATTGTGATAAAAAATAGCTGTCCGGTACTGTGAACCTCTATCTGCAAACTGCCCTTCCTCATCTGTGGGATCAATCTGTCTCCAGAAAAGATTCAGCAACTCCTCATATGATATTTTAGAAGGGTCGAAGGTGATTTGAACCGCCTCATAATGGCCAGTTTTTCCGGAGCTTACCTCCTCATAGCTGGGATTTTCCTTTTGACCACCGGCATATCCGGAGACAACTTCGACCACACCCTCTAATCCTTGAAAAGCATCTTCCATACACCAGAAACAACCACCAGCAAAAGTAGCTTTTTCAAACTCTGTATTCTTATTTACCTCACCTTTTTCAGACATTGCAACTCCTCCTATTAGAAATAGCAACCCCGTCAGGATAATAAGTCTCATAATCTTCATCATCTTCCTCACCTCCTGTCTTATTAATTATACGAATCGGTTAATCAAATATCCTGGACGATGCAAACAACAGAAACTCCGGAATCCTTTCTCGATCGATAATCACAGACCAAGCCCTTTAGCCACTCCGTCACCGTATTGGGGGTCAGCTTTACGGAAGTGCGATACCATCCTATCCTGGATAAAGCGCGGTACCTTCTTAAGGCTGTTCACCAAGTTCTGGATGAGGCGTGCCTGTGCCTCAGGAGGCATCAAGCGGAACAGGTTGCCGGGCTGAACGTAATCTTCATCTGTCACAGGCTGGCCATACCTGTCGGCATCACCTGAGATCTTTAATGGCGGCTCCTT
>JAOUFL010000070.1 GCA_029858245.1 Candidatus Zixiibacteriota bacterium | reverse complement strand
TAACACTGGAGGTATAGGGTCCAGGATATTTGCGGTCGTGATAAACATCACCCTGGACAGGTCAAAAGGAACCTCTAAATAATGATCTGAAAATGAATGATTCTGCTCTGGATCCAGAACCTCTAATAAAGCTGCTGCCGGGTCACCCCGGAAATCCTGTCCGATCTTATCCACCTCATCCAGCATGAAGACCGGGTTATTCGATCCAGCTCTCCTTACCCCCTGAATCACCCTGCCGGGTAAAGAGCCTATATAAGTTCTTCTATGCCCTCGAATTTCTGCCTCATCATGCATCCCGCCTAAGGATATGCGATTGAATTTTCTTCCCAGCGCTCTTGCAATCGACATTCCTAAAGAGGTTTTACCCACTCCTGGAGGACCCACAAAGCAAAGGATTGGACCTTTCAGGTCTGATTTCAATCTCCTCACTGCTAAGTACTCCAATATTCTTTCCTTTACCTTCTCTAAATCGTAATGGTCCTCATCCAGAACTCTTTTTGCCTCATTGATATCTAAATTATCCTGGGTTCCCTTGTTCCAGGGAAGATTTACCAGCCAGTCCAGATAGGTTCTGGAAACAATATATTCAGCTGCAGCTGGATTCATCTTGGAGAGTCTATCTAACTCCTTTAAGGCAGCTTCCTTTGCTTCCTGGGACATTTTGGCATCCTCGACCTTCTTTTTAAATTCCTCGATATCCTGAGTTCTTTCATCTGCTTCTCCTAATTCCTTTTGAATAGCTTTTAGCTGTTCCCTTAATATATAATCCCTCTGCATCTTACCCATCTCTGTAGCAGCCTTTGACTGGATCTTGCGGGAAAGCTCTAAAACCTCAGCTTCTTTGTTGAGATAAAGGGTAAGTTTCTTTAATCTCTCTTTAACCTCAAGGGTTTCCAACAGTTCTTGTTTTTGAGCCGGGGTTATGTTCAGATTTGAGGAGATTAAATCTGAGAGCTTGCTCGGATCCTCCGCATTCAAAACCGATATCTGCAGGTCGTCTGGAAGGTAGGGGGCTAAATTAACCACTTTCTTCAGAAGATCCAGAATAGTACGGATCAGGGCTTCCATCTCCACAGATTCTTCCAATTTATCTTCCAGTGGTTCTATTCTGGCCAAAAGGTATGGTTTGTCCTTTATGAATTTTTTTATTTTAATTCGAGTTAAACCCTGGACTAAAAAGCGGACGCTACCATCGGGAAACCTGAGCATCTTCAGGATAGTACCGGCAGTTCCGATTTTGAAAATATCACCTGGCTCGGGATTTTCTACTTCCGGATCTTTCTGAGCGAAAAGCCCTATGGCTTTCCCGCTCATCAAAGTATCATCTATTAGTTTGGCATACCTCTGATCTGTTATGACCAAGGGGACGATCAGAGACGGGAACACCACATTCCCTTTCAGGGGTAATATGGAAAGCTCTTCCGAAAGCTTCTTCATTTCCTCGGAAATCTTAATCTCCTCTTTTAACAAATTTTACCTCCTTTTATCTGGAGCTCATTAACCCTTTCAGCTTTTTGGTAACCTCCACAACCATCTGGAGGTTAAAAACCAGCGAACGTCTCATCTTATATAAATAGTCAAAAAGTAAATCCATTTCTTCCTGGATATGTCTTACGTTTTTAAAAAATCTTTTTTAAATCATTCTTGTTTCTTATCTCTTTAATTTACGTAGCGTCCCTCACTCCGTGAAGATGTTTTAGAATTGCCACAGCTGACGCACTTCATACTTTCAAACATTGAATCTGAAAAAGATCAAATCCCCATCTTGAACTATATAATCTTTGCCTTCTAAGCGAACCAGACCTTTTTCCTTGGCAGAATTCATCGATCCTGCTTCTATTAATTTATCGTAATTTATCACTTCTGCTTTAATGAACCCTTTCTCCATATCTGTATGAACAGTTCCCGCAGCCCTTAGACCTCTGGTGCCGGAAGGTATTGCCCAGGCTCTAACCTCATTCTGGTTAGCGGTGAAAAAGGAGATAAGACCTAAAAGCTCATAAGAGGAACTGATAACCTTATCCCTGGCTTGCTCGGTTATTCCCAGCTCTTCTATGAAAGAAGCTCTGTCTTTTTCCTCTAACTGAGATATCTCCATCTCTAATTTCCCGCATATGGCTTTCGCTAAACTATGTTTATGTTTCAGCTTCGAAACGAAATCATTTTCGATCTCCTTGCATTTTACCAGATCATCTTCTCCGGTGTTTAATATTATCAGAATTGGCTTGAAACTCAAAAAACAATATCCGCTTAACAGCCTGGCCTCCTCAGCTGTAAACTCGATATCCCTTAGAGGCCTATTATCTTCCAGAGAGTTTTTGCACTTTATCAATAAGTCATACTCCCTTTTCTCTTCTTGAGATTTAGAAGTAAGATAACTTTTTTCTACCTTGGACAACCTTTTTTCCACCATTTCCAGGTCGAGTAAGGTTAAATCCAAGTCGAAACTCTCCATATCCCTTAAGGGATTTATGCTTCCCGAAGGATGTATTATATTCTCATCTTTAAAACAGCGGATTACGTGGGCTAAGGCATTTACACCTCTTAAGTGGAAAAATATCTCAGATTCTTTCTCTTTTCCTTTTTGCTCTGTTTCTTTGGATTTAGACATCCCAGCCACATCTATATATTCTATCTCAGCAGGAGTTACCTTTTTAGGATTAAACATACTGGCAATCTTCTCAATCCTTGAATCCGGAACTTTAACCACAGCTCGATTTGGTTCCTTTACACTACTTAAAAAACCCCCGGTTTTAGCATGCGCTGAAGTCAGGGCATTAAAAATAGTAGTTTTACCAGAAAGGGGCAAACCCACAATTCCTATCTGCATAATTATACCTTTATGTCTGATATTTTTCTATATACGAAATCCGGTTTTACCTTCATGTTTTTCAAGATTGAGCGGTCATATTTACCTGAAAGAACAAAAGCGGTTTTTATCTTTAGCTTTTTAGCACCAGCCAGGTCCGTTAATGGATCATCGCTTATAAAAATACAGTTCCGCGGTTTGACTTTCAGCCTCCATAATACACTACGATAAAAATCCTTGCTCGGTTTACCCAAAACATATGCTCTCTTTGCTGAGGCATATTCTAAAGCTTTAACAATACATCCCACTGAGGGGGCAATTTCACCTCTGGAGTTTTTGAATACTTTATTATAATGCAGGGCAACAAGACATGCATCCTTTTCAACCAGAACCTTAACAGCAGTTTGCAGCTTCTGATAATTTATCTTTTCGTCTAAACCAACAACCACTGCCTGGATTAAACCATCCTTTTTTATTTTAATACCCTCTTTGCCGAGATAATTTTTTAAACCCTGATTTCCTATCACAAAACAAGATTTAATCTTATGTTGTCTGAGCCATTCATTTGTATTATTCATACAGGTATCTAAATTATCTTCCTCCAGCTCAAACCCTTTACTCCTGAGTAAACCTAGAAGTCTTTTGGGGGAATGAGTAGTATTATTTGAAACCAAACTGAATTTCTTGCCTCTTGTCTTAACCTTCTTTAACCATTGAACTGCCCCTTCAACCGGAGTATATGATTTATCCTTGACTATTGTTCCTTCAATATCGATTAGAAAGCAATTTATCATATTAATATTTCTCGTAGTATAACCCTTTTAGGGTTGCGTCCTCTGTCCTTCTGAGCGAATTACGTTCTGGTAAGATAATTGAAGGATCTATAAAAATTCTTACCCCACTAAAAAGTAGAGTCAGAACGCCTTTTATACCTGTTAAAAATAATTTAATATCGCTTTAAAACCTTTGTCAACAACAAAAAGCCCTCTTGAGATACTCGAGGGGGCTTTTTCTATACAGAATTTATTCTTACTAAGTCAATCTTTCAACTATTGGGTATCCGGTTTCGGTTTTTCTCTTAACTCCTCTCCTTCATGGGTCTTAAGATCTTCATCCTCTACTCTGGTTTCCTCCTCCTCCTCTTCTTCTGTTTTTCTCTCAAGCAGACTTTCATCATCTTTCTTCTTGCGAATAACGATATAAGTCAAAGTCTGTCCTATAGTAAAAGTAGTCAGAGCATAAGATATAACCACAAAGATAATCAGGATAAAAGTAATCCCAATTAATAAAGCTGCTATTCCCTGTGACCAGTTCAAATCGATCCCCCATTCAGCCTCGGGAATAATATAAGCAAACTGAACACCGGGAAAAATGTTGGTGAAAAAGCTTAATATAGAGGGTGGTAAGGTCAGATATCCTAATGCCCCATCAATTATATCTGATAGTTTATCTTTCATTAAAAACCCTGCAGACCAGTTAACCAGCTGGACTCCCCTATAGCAAAAATACCCTAAGATAAAAGCACCCAGCTTAGCCAAGACCGCGCTTATACCGGTATAAATAAAATATCTCCAGGGTTGGCTCCAGATAGAAGAGAAAAGCTGGATCAGGGTTTCGAAAACATCTTCCTTGGTGGTAGCCACAATTGACGGGGTTAAAAGCAAAGATATTACGAAAATGAAAATAGTGTAAACAGTGAAGAGTGCTACTACGAAAATAGGTATTCCGTAGAAAAAGCCCAAACCCAATTCCCCTATATAGGGAATCTTTGCTATAAGTCCGATTACTATACCACATATCACCAGTATTATAACCAGAGCTAAAATCGAAAGAGGTGATAAGAGCACTGCTTTCCAGTTCTTCTTCATGAATTTGCATGAATCTTTGGATGAATAAAAATCATCCCCTTTAAGCTGTTCATAGGTGATTTTACCCACTGCAGCATTAAAGACAAATAGAACTGAGATGAAAAATAGACAACCTATTATGAAGATCAGCCAGGGGAAAAAACCGTCAAAGTAAAAATCATAAAGGGGGAAAAGCCCGTAATTCTGCCAGACCTCAGAAAGAGTCATACCGCTTGAAAGATGTGCAATATAGGAGAATAATAAAAACCCCAGGTATCCAACCACAAATCCTGAGGTCTGAACATAGAGCTTTTTTCCTGAAAGAGCTAAGCGAGGTGCACGGAAGATATCCCGAATATCAAAATAGAATTTCTGCACCTTTACTCCTTTTTTAAGGTTAATTATACTAATTTTTATAATCCATACAGGATTGATCTTTAAAAGATTTAATAATTTATAAATCCCCCGTAAGAATTTGTCAAGGAAAAAGATAAATTTTGTTTAACCTCTAAAGCTTTCTCGTTTTTTCCAAAAACTATCTCAGCCTGTCCTCAACTACCTTCCAGTTAATGTTTTTGAAAAACGAGACAATATAATCGGCTCTCTTAAGGCCATAATCAGTTAAAAAAGCATGTTCGAAAACATCCAGAACTAAAATGGGAGTACATCCAGCCAGATGTCCAACATCGTGTTCATTTATCCATTGATTGAAAAGCTTCCCTCCCAGATTATCCTGGTAGAGGATCACCCAGCCTATTCCTCTCATCGAGGCTACGGCTTTGAAATCCGATTCCCAATGCTGGTAACCACCAAAATCCTCTGACAACTTTTTTGCTAATTTGCCGGGTTGATCGATCTCTTTTTTACTGCCCAGATTCTCAAAATATAACTCATGCAGCCGCATACCATTAAACTCCCAGCCGAACCTTCTTTTAAGCTCAGCATACTCGGGAGCTGAAGTTATACCCGCTTTATGCATCTCCACCAGTAGATCATAAACCTTATTGGTGTTGGTCACATATCCCTGATACAGGGTAAAATGGTTTTTCAAAAGAGTATCGCTGAAACCCTCCATCCCTAAAATTGAGTCGAAATTTCTTACTTGATATGACATTTTTTACCTCCTGGGGTTTGAAGTGCTATTTTTAATTTTTACGATAATCCCATCTAATTATTTTGAATTTATTTAATAGAGTATCCATAAAAATCAATATGCTTTAAGTTGAGAGAAAAATATTATATGTCTTTAAGTACAGAAGATGGGACTATCGCAAGGGAGAGACTTACTTGTTACATGCTCTTCCACCTTTCCTCTTGACAAAAGAGTTTCAAATTATATTTTAAATGGTTTAGATAGTTAAACTCTTTAATTTTGTATTTGTTGCGTATAGCTCTTTTAAAGAAAATTTTGGGGGTGTAGCTCAGTGGTAGAGCATCTGCCTTTTAAGCAGGTGGCCGATGGTTCGATCCCATCCACCCTCAGAAAAGATTCCCCTGTAGGGGGAATCTTTTTGGTTTATGGTTTTAAGTGCTCTGTGGATGTAGGAAGTCATCCACATTCTAATCGATTTTTCCACTTGCTAAAACCTCTTTAAGATATTATCTTTTCCCCGTTTTTAGAGCATTTTATTCAGGAAAGAAGGAGTAATGCTTAATGAGCAACATAGGTTCTTACGAAGAAAAATATAAAGGTTTTGACTGGTCCTTTGCTCGAAAGGAATTAGGCTGTAAGGATAGCACTCCGTTGAACATAGGTTTTTATTGCTCGGATAGAATCTGCCAGCAGGGAAAGGGGGGAAAAATAGCAATGATCTGGGAAGGATATAAAGGTGAGGTGGAAAAATTTACCTTTGATGATCTGAGAATATACTCTAATAATTATGCCCATCTCCTGAAAAGTTTCGGAATAAAAGAAAGGGAAAGAGTATTTATTTTTATGGAGCGGGTACCAGATCTATATTTCTCTTTCCTGGGTATTTTGAAGATGGGTGGAATCGTAGCACCACTTTTTTCGGCTTTTGGGGAGGAGTCTCTTCTAACCCGTCTGGAAGATGGTAATGCCTCTGCTATCATCACCATACCGAAACTCATTAAAAAAATCAGGAGAATAAAAGACCAGTTACCCCAGCTCAAAAAGATCATCATTGTCACAGATGATGAGAATTTCAAATCTGAAGAAAAGGAGACCTCCTTTTCAGCCAAAAAAGCAAAAAGAGTGGAGAAGTTTGACATCTTTCCCGGCACTTTTGAAACGCCTTCCGTTTTGCATTACACTTCAGGCACAACCGGAAAACCAAAAGGAGCCCTGCATGTACATTCCTCTATTTTCGCTCAGTATCTAACCACAAAATGGTGTCTGGACCTAAAGCCCGATGATATCTACTGGTGTACGGCAGATCCGGGATGGGTCACCGGAACCTCCTATGGGATTATTGGCCCCTGGAGTCTGGGAATTACCCAGGTGGTATTGGACAGCGGTTTCCAGGTAGGGAAATGGTATAATCTGATTCAAAAACACAGAATAACCGTGTGGTATTCTGCACCAACTGCAATCAGACTGCTGATGAAAGAAGGAGAGGAGATTGTAAAAAAATATGACCTGTCCTCTTTAAGACATCTGTGCAGTGTGGGTGAACCATTAAATGCAGAAGCGGTTACCTGGTCTAAAAAGGTATATGGGTTGCCTTTTCATGACACTTACTGGCAGACTGAGACTGGTGCTATTGTGATTTCGAATTATCCAGGAATGGAGGTTCGTCCTGGTTCTATGGGCAAACCTTTTCCCGGAATTGTGGCAACTGTGCTTGATTCCAGCTACAACCCTATTAACAAAACAGGTTCAGCAGGGTTGATCGCTTTGAAACCTGGCTGGCCCTCTATGTTCAGAAATTACTGGAACAATCCAGCGACCTATGACAGTAAGTTCAAAAATGGCTGGTATATAACCGGAGACAGGGCTAGTATCGATAAAAATGGTTATTTCTGGTTTGTGGGAAGAGATGATGATGTGATAAACACTGCCGGGCATCTGGTAAGCCCCTTTGAGGTTGAATCAGCTCTTCTGGAGCATCCGGCAGTAGCGGAATCTGCTGCTATTGGGAAACCTGATCCTATAAATCTGGAAGTAGTCAAGGTATTTGTAGCATTAAAATCAGGGTTTGAGAAAAGCGATGACCTGGAGCTGGAAATCATGAACTTCATCCGCAAGAGATTATCCCCTTTGGCTATGCCTCAGGAGATAGAGTTTGTCGACTCTCTACCCAAAACCAGAAGCGGAAAGATCATGCGCCGTCTTCTCCGTGCACAGGAAAGGGGTGAGCCCATCGGGGATCTTTCCACCCTGGAGAATGACTGAAAATAAGGTGAGTATGATTCATTTTTGATTTAATCAACATAAGCTTGAAAGGAGCAATCAAATGGATGACGTAAAGCAAATTATTATCGACTACATTAGAAAAGAGTTCCTGGAAGACGATAGCGATATGGAGATAAATGAGAATACCTCTTTAATCTCATCCGGAATCGTAGATTCTTTTTCAATGGTCTCGCTGAAAACCTTTCTGGAGAAGAAATATAAAATTCAAATTCCCGATACAAAAGCCACACCTGAAGCTTTTGATTCGGTAAAGCATATTATGTCTTTGCTGAAGGAATATGTCAATATATGATTGTGGTAGTAACCAGATAAAATGCCTGATGTTTTAAATTCTTAAAGAATGTGAAGGAGGATTCTATGGCTTATGGTAGTAAAGCTAAAGAGTTCTATCAGAATGAGCTAAAGAATATTGCTACAGCAGGGCTTTCCAAGGAGGAGAGGTATATTCGTTCTCCTCAGGGGGCAGATATCAAGGTTGAGTTTCCGCAAGGGGCACCTGAGATGGAGGTGATCAACTTCTGTGCTAACAATTACCTTGGGCTTTCCAGCCATCCCGAGGTAATTAAAGCTGCTCATCAGGGACTTGATAATAGAGGCTATGGAATGTCCTCTGTAAGATTTATCTGTGGAACACAAGATATCCACCGGGAGCTGGAGAGAAAACTAACTGAATTTTTAAAAACAGAGGATACCATCCTTTTCCCTTCCTGTATGGATGCCAATGCAGGAGTTTTCGATGTCCTTCTGGATAGAGAAGATGCCATGATTGCAGATAAACTGGTGCATGCCTCGATTGTCGACGGGATGAGACTTTGTAAAGCTCAGCAGTATGTTTACAAACATTCTAATATGGATCATCTGAAGGAAAAGCTGAAGGAGTCCCAGGAAAACCGGCTGCGTATGATAATAACCGATGGTGTTTTCTCCATGGATGGGGATATCGCTAAGCTGGATACGATTTGCGACCTTGCTGAAAAATATGATGCTATGGTTCTGGTAGATGATTCCCATTCCACTGGATTTGTGGGTAAAACCGGCAGGGGAACTCATGAACACTGTGGTGTGATTGGTAGAATCGATATAATCACTACTACGCTTGGAAAAGCACTGGGTGGAGCATCAGGTGGCTGTGTCAGCGGCAGAAAAGAGATAGTAGACCTGTTACGCCAGAGAGCCAGACCTTACCTGTTCTCCAATACCGTTCCTCCAGTGATAGTATCTGCTGCCAGCAAGGTATTAGACATTATCTCCAGGACCACTGAGAGAAGGGATAAGTTAGAAAAAAATACTCTATATTTCAGAAAAAAGATGACTGAAGCAGGATTTGATATAAAAGAGGGTATACATCCCATAGCTCCAATTATGCTTTACAACGCAAAACTATCTTCTGATATTGCCCGGGATCTGTATTATGAAGGTATCTATGTAATTGGTTTTTTCTTTCCCGTAGTTCCACGTGGAGAAGCACGAATCAGAGTTCAGATCTCCGCAGACCACGAAATGACCCACCTGAATAAAGCTATTGAAGCCTTTACCAAGATTGGCAGGAAATACGATATCCTAGGAAAGAATAAAAAAGAGATCATAGAGAAATACGGAATGTAATACAGAATATAATAATGAGGCTGGGCAGGTTTAAAAGCCTGTTCTCTTCTTTTATCTTCATCTACCGATGTCTTTACATACTAATTACTAGTGAGTTTTTTCAGACAAAATATCAAATCTATTTTAGCATAATGGGGAAATATGTTGTTGTCTCAAGATAATCAAATTTATTTCTACACTTCACTTAATTGAATTTCTCTATCTTGTACTTTAGATGTGTGCTTCGATTAAAAGCAAAGGGATTCCGTTATGAAACGGAATCCCTTAAGCTTAAACCTTCCTTCTCCTTTAGGAGAAAAGATTATTCAGGCCAGTTAAGCCAGGGTCTTTGCTGACACCAGATAAGCTTGGACTTGGGTCCGCCCTTGAACAAAGCGTTGATCAGATAGACCACATCCGATACCGTTATACTGCCGTC
>JAOUFL010000071.1 GCA_029858245.1 Candidatus Zixiibacteriota bacterium | reverse complement strand
TTAAAGGAATGGAGTACTCAGTCAATGCATCCCAGTACGATTACAAATTAGCCCGCAGGGAGTACTGGCCTGATTTTACTTTTTCTCTAAGCTATATGCATATGAAAAATAATGCAGAAATGGAACCATCCGCAGAGAAGGATTTTTTATCCGGCTCAGTGGGGATAGAGATACCTCTATATTTCTGGACCAAGGAAAGGAAGCTGGTGCAGGAAAAGAAGTACGAACTGGAGAGTTCCCTCAGTGATTATCAGGGGATGAAAAATGATCTTAAGTATGATATCTCAATGCTCTATTATTCTTTAATCCGTCATCAAAAAGAAATAGAGCTTTATAAAACAGCCATCCTGCCTCAAGCCAGGCAATCGCTGGAATCAGCCAGGTCTGGCTATCAGGTAGATAAAATCGATTTTTTGACCCTGCTGGAGAATCAGGTAACCCTTTATAATTATCAGATATCTTATTATCAAGCTTTGAGCTTATTCTTCCAGACCATAGCCAGGCTTGAGGAGATGGTAGGAAATTCTCTTTTATGAGAAAGGAGTGAACTAAAATGCGAACAAAAAAATCATTAATAATCATCCTGACAGCAATACTGCTCTTAGCAGCCGGTTTTACTGTGGGTTTCTTAACCGGGGGGAAATCAAATAGCTCAGGGAAACTGGCTCAAGCTGAGAAGATCTCTGGCAAACAGCTTTATTCCTGCGGTATGCATCCGGAGATAATCCAGGATGAGCCAGGATATTGTCCTATCTGCGGGATGAAGCTTACTCCCGTCAAGAGCAGTTCAGTTAGCTCTTCCACAACACAGGGAGAGCAGAAGATTAAATACTGGCGAGCCCCTATGGACCCGACCTATATCTCGGACAAGCCGGGAAAATCACCCATGGGTATGGATTTGATCCCGGTGTATGAGGATGAGATCGAAGAAGGTGCTATTACCATCGACCCTATTACAGTTCAAAATATGGGTTTGAAGGTAGCTCCAGTGAAAACCGGCAAACTAAACCGAACCATCCGCACCGTAGGTCATATCGCTTATGATGAAAAGAAACTATACATCATCAACAGCAAAACAGCCGGCTGGATAGAAAAACTTTACGTGAATACTACCGGGGAAATAGTTAAAAGGGGACAGCCGCTTCTGGAAATATATTCCCCTGAACTGGTAAGCACACAGGAAGAGTATCTGAATTCTCTTAAAAGGTATGAGGAGCTAAAAGATAGCCCCTTTGAGAATGTGAGTAAAGGAGCTTCGGAGCTTCTGAACTCCACCCGCAAAAGGCTGGAGTACTGGGATATAGGTGAAGAGCAGATCAAAAGGCTGGAACAGACCGGCAAAATCAAAAAGACTTTGACCTTATATTCACCAGCCAAGGGAGCAGTGATTAATAAAAACGTTATCGAGGGGTTTTTTATTGAGACAGGAGCAGACCTTTTCCACATTGCAGACCTTTCCACTGTCTGGGTATTAGGAACGATCTATGAATATGAGCTTCCCTTTATAAAGTTAGGCCAGAAAGTAAATATGAGTCTGTCATATATACCCGGAGAGACCTTCGAGGGAAAATTGACCTACATCTACCCTTATCTGAACCAGATGACACGGGATGTAAAGGTTCGTCTGGAGTTTCCCAATCCAGAATTCAAGCTCAAACCGGAGATGTATGCCAATCTGGTAATAGAATCTGAGCTTGTTGGCGAAAGGGTCTTAATTCCAGAGGAAGCGGTGATTCACTCAGGTAAAAGGGAAATAGTTTTTGTGGATTTAGGTGAAGGTAAATATGCACCCAGAGAAATCCAAAGTGGAGCAAGTGGTGAAGGAGGGTTCATTGAAGTTAAAAATGGTCTTCTACCAGGAGAGATGGTGGTAACTTCTGCTCAGTTTATGCTCGATTCCGAAAGTAAAATCCAGGAGGCGATTCAGAAGATGATGAAATCGAAGATGTCTGCTTCACGAGAAGTTGAGGTAATCCAAGCCTCAGCTACAAAAATGGAGAAGGAAAAGGTGCACAAGCCCACTAAAGCCGAAATTGAAAATTCAAATCTAACCCCGGATAAAAAGGCACATTTTGCTGAGGAGGTCTATACCTGCCCAATGGAAGAGCATAGCCATATCCTTCAGGTGGGACCAGGTATTTGTCCAGAGTGCGGGATGGATTTAGTCCCTGTCACCCAAACCGGAAGAACAGTTTACACCTGTCCTATGGAGGAACATCATCATATCCTATCCAATCAGGCAGGCAAATGTCCGGTGTGCGGTATGGAGCTGGTTCCTTTAAAGAATAAGTCAAATTAAAGAGGTAGGATCATGTTAGAGAAGATAATCGATTACTCGATTAAGAATAGATTCATAATAATTCTTCTAACCGCAGTAACAATTGTTGTCGGCATCTACTGTCTGCTGAATATAAAACTGGACGCCATTCCAGATTTATCTGATGTTCAGGTTATAATAAAAACCGAATACCCGGGCCAGGCTCCTCAGATCGTGGAGGACCAGGTTACCTATCCTTTGACCACAGCTATGCTCTCTGTACCCTATGCCAGGGTGGTAAGAGGATATTCATTTTTTGGTTTTTCACTGGTCTATATCATCTTTGAGGATGGAACAGACATCTACTGGGCTCGCTCACGGGTATTGGAGTATTTGAACTTTGTTTCAGAACGTCTGCCCCGCGGGGTAACTCCTCAGTTAGGACCGGATGCTACGGGCGTAGGATGGATATATGAGTATACAGTAGAAGATGAAAGCGGGAATTATGACCTCTCAGACCTGCGCAGTATCCAGGACTGGTATTTGAGGTATGCTCTGACCGCTGTGCCCGGTGTTTCTGAAGTTGCCTCAGTAGGAGGATATGTCAAACAGTACCAGGTGGAAGTTGATCCGAATAAACTCTTAGCTTATAACATTCCACTCTCCAAAGTGAAAATGGCTATCCAGAGGTCCAATAACGATGTAGGCGGTCGTTTGATTGAAATGGCAGAGGCCGAATTCATGGTAAGAGGGTTAGGCTACATCAAATCTCTTGAGGATTTGAGAAATATCCCTCTGGGGACTGATGGTAGTGGTACTCCCATCTTATTAAGAAATGTTGCTCAGGTGAAAATAGGGCCTGAGCTAAGAAGAGGAGTTACGGAAAAGGATGGAAAAGGTGAGGTGGTAGGAGGGGTAATTGTGATGCGCTTCGGGGAGAATGCTTTAAAAACTATCAATCTGGTCAAAAAGAAGCTGGAGGAGCTAAAGCCCGGTCTTCCTCCCGGGGTGGTGATAAAACCAGCCTATGATCGCTCCAGGCTGATTCAGGAATCGATTAATACTTTAAAGCATACTCTGCTGGAGGAGATGATAGTTGTTGCCATAGTAATAGCTATCTTTCTTCTGCATTTCCGAAGCTCACTGGTAGCCATCTTCACATTGCCCACTGCGGTTCTGATCAGCTTTATCATAATGTATATCCAGGGGATCAACGCCAATATTATGTCACTGGGGGGGATTGCCATTGCCATCGGGGCGATGGTGGATGCGGCTATCATAATGGTGGAAAATGGTCACAAGCATCTGGAAAAATACCGGGGACAGAAAGACTACTGGACGATTATCTCTACCTCGGCCAAGGAGGTTGGACCGACACTTTTCCATAGTCTTCTGGTGATTACCGTTTCATTTCTTCCGGTCTTTTTACTGGAACAACAGGAAGGAAGACTTTTCAAACCTTTAGCTTTTACCAAAAGCTATGCCATGGCAGGAGCAGCTTTTCTCTCTCTTACCATTGTCCCGGTATTGATGGGCTACTGGTTAAGGGGGAAAATCAGGTCAGAGGATAAAAACCCTCTAAGTAAATTACTGCACAGGCTCTACCATCCAGTCATCAGTTTTGTCCTGAAATACCGCTGGGGCGTTCTTATCACCGCTCTGGTTTTAATGGCTGTCACCATTATCCCTATCTTAAAGATTGGAAGTGAGTTCATGCCACCTTTATACGAAGGGGATTTGCTTTATATGCCCACAACTTTTCCGGGGATTTCCATAACCAAAGCCAAGGAACTACTGCAGCAGACGGATAAAATCATCGCTTCTTTTCCAGAAGTGAAGACAGTCTTCGGTAAAATAGGAAGAGCAGAGACTGCTACTGACCCAGCCCCTTTGACCATGATAGAGACCACCATCATGTTAAAGCCAGAGAAGGAATGGCGTCCGGGGATGACTCCGGAAAAGCTGGTAGAGGAGTTAGATAAGGCTATTCAATTTCCAGGGCTTACCAATGCCTGGACCATGCCTATAAAGACCAGAATCGATATGTTAGCCACCGGTATCAAAACTCCAGTGGGAATAAAGATAATGGGTGAAAACCTTGATTCTTTGACCGCTATAGGTGAGAGAATTGAAGCGGCAATAAGAAAAGTTCCGGGAACACTCTCAGCCTTCTCAGAAAGGGTTACTGGTGGAAACTACCTGGATTATGAGATCAAAAGGGAAGAGGCAGCTCGTTATGGACTAACCGTAGGAGATATTCAGGATGTGATCATGTCCGCAGTTGGAGGGATGAATGTAACCTATACAGTGGAAGGGCTGGAACGCTATCCGGTTAACCTGCGCTATCCTCGAGAACTGCGTGATAATCTTACCAGCTTACAGAGAATTTTAATACCCACGCCTGCTGGAGCACAGATACCCATTACCCAGGTAGCGGACATCAAGATCAAAAAGGGACCTCCAGCTATCAAATCAGAAAATGCTCGAAGGACTGCCTGGGTGTATGTGGATATCAGGGGAGTGGATGTTGGCACCTATGTGAGAAATGCCAGAAAAACGGTTGAAGCAGAAGTTAAACTACCTTATGGTTATAACCTGGTGTGGAGTGGACAGTATGAATATATGCTCCGCGTTCAGAAAAGGCTGATGCTGCTCATCCCTTTGACCATACTCATTATCTTCTTTATCCTTTATCACAATACCAAATCTGTTACCAAGACTTTAATCGTGTTTCTGGCAGTTCCCTTCTCCCTGGTAGGAGCTTTCTGGTTTATGTATATACTGGGTTATAATACCAGTGTAGC
The DNA here is from genome assembly GCA_029858245.1 of Candidatus Zixiibacteriota bacterium. GTDB lineage: Bacteria > Zixibacteria > MSB-5A5 > MSB-5A5 > RBG-16-43-9 > JAOUFL01. The sequence goes on along the minus strand of JAOUFL010000071.1, from coordinate 4,994 downwards.
TGTATGGGTGGGGATGATCGCCCTGGCTGGACTGGATGCTGAAACCGGAGTGGTGATGCTTTTGTATCTGGATTTAGCATATCGCCAGAGGCAGGAGAGCAATGCCATGAACACCACAGGTGACCTCAGAGAGGCAATTCACTATGGGGCGGTAAGGAGAGTAAGGCCCAAGCTGATGACAGTCGGAACTACAATGATAGGACTGATGCCACTTCTGTGGAGCACCGGTATCGGCTCGGATGTCTCAAAGAGGATTGCTGCACCTATGGTGGGTGGACTGGTTACTTCTTTTCTTTTAGAGCTTTTGGTCTATCCGGTGATTTTCTTTTTGTGGAGAGGAAGGAAATTACCAGAGGGTGAAGAGACCAAGATCTCAGACAATTCGTTTTAACTGAATTTAACATGAGACTAATCAGTGAATTTTTTAAAAAGTAAAAAGGGAAAAATCTCAGATCAAAAGGAGGTGGATTATGCGAGGGATGTATGAATTTGAATCTTAAGACAGCAGAAGTTAATTTATAATCTTTTTATCCGGAGGAAAAAAATGAGGAAGCACAGATTATTAACCATAGCTTTAATTCTTGGTTTATCCATTTTGATGATTTTTTCAAGTTCGGTTTTAGCGGAGAAGGGTAGCTCAAAGGAAGAAAGCATGGAGGGGATGGCAAACTCAGATGAGATGAGCCAGATATTCAAGCACTATTTTGCCATAAGAGAGCTTTTATCACAGGATAAAATCGAGGATGTGGGCCACCATGCACAGGAGATGTCAACAAAAATAGATGGGCTAATAAAGGCTCTGGAATCTATCAAAGTCAGCTCATCTAATCTTAAAACAGATGATATAGAGAATGCTCGAAAAGGATTTGCCTCACTTTCTCAGTCTATGCTCTCTTATCTCAAACAGTTCGGGTATTCTGGAGAAGCATATTCTTTTTACTGCCCTATGGCAAAGCAAAGCTGGCTTCAGCAAAACGAGCAGACAGGCAATCCCTACTATGGCTCCAAAATGTATAAATGCGGAGATATGACCGGGATGGTGGTTAATGGAAAATATATGGAGAAATCTGCAGGAAAATCCTTAATGGATATGGGATCAGGGAAGTAGTTGAAGATTCAATGGTGGATAGAAAGTATCAAATTGGCTTTTTCTCGCGTAGAGAACGGTACTTGTTTACATTAATTAAAGCGTAGATTGGTCGTAAGATTTTTACAGATCACCTCTACGCGAGCTTGTATGAGTGGAGATTATATTTATCCTTGACAAATTCTCTGTTTTGATTTAAATCCAGATTGTCTAAATAGGTGAAAGAATGGACGGATTAAGGATTGATTCTAAAGTGAAGCTCAACAATGGAGTGGAGATGCCTGTTTTCGGATTAGGCACCTACCAGACCTTAGCTAAGGATACAAAAGATGCAGTTCTCTATGCTCTGGAAATAGGGTATAGGCTTATCGATACTGCCAGTATGTACGAGAATGAAAAGGAGGTGGGAGGGGCAATCCGTAAAAGCGGGATTCCGAGAGAGGATATCTTTGTCACCACCAAATTATGGAATTCGGATCACGGGTATGAGCGTGCACTCAAAGCTTTCGAGAAAAGTCTAAAGAATCTCGGCTCAAAATATATAGATTTGTATCTGATTCACTGGCCAGTGCAGGGTCTAAGAAATGATTCCTGGAAAGCCTTGGAGAAACTCCTCAAAGATGGGAAATGCAGAGCCATCGGGGTGAGCAATTATATGATTCAGCATCTTCAGGAGCTTTTAAAAAATTCCGCCACGGCTCCAGCAGTTAACCAGGTGGAATTCAGCCCTTATCTTTATCTCAAAGACCTTCTGGATTTCTGTAATTCTCAAAAAATCCAGTTAGAATCATATAGCCCGCTGACTAAAGGTCATAAGTTAAATGATCCAAAACTCAAATCTTCAGCTTCGAAATATTGCAGAACCCCTGCCCAGATACTTATTCGCTGGGCTCTGCAGAAAGGAGTTGTGGTCATTCCCAAGTCCTCGAAAAAAGAAAGAATTAAAGAAAATGCGGAGGTTTTTGATTTTTCGATTACCCCGGAAGATATGAAAGTTTTGGATTCCTTTAATCAGAACTTGCACACCAGCTGGGATCCTACAACCGTACCATAAGATATTTAATATGAGCATATTTAGGCAGAATATTCCTGAAATAAAAGGGAGGTTAGTTGATTAAATGTGCAGGGGAAACTGGAGAGCGGAGTATTTTTTAAGAATGTTTTGCAACTTTCAAAGTAAGATTTTCGTATGATGATTTGATAGAGACAGAATTTTACCTCATACTGAGGAATTTGCTGATACTTCTTGACAAAAATGAGGAACCAGCCTATTTTACCAGATGTATAATCAAAGAAAAGCAGATTACATCCAGAAAGAGTTTTAGTTTAACAAAACACCAAAGGAGTGACACATGCAAAAACTTAAACGAAGGGAGTTTTTGAAAATGGGGGCACAGGGTATAGCTTTGGCAACGATTCCTTTTGTTTTCAAAGTTAACCCCCTGATGGCATTTGCTTCTCCGGGAGAGAATGGAAAGCTTGGCGATTACTACAGGCACTTCGGCGTGGATGAGAAGATCATCCGTGAAGTGATGGCTGCTGCCCTGGAAAAGGGTGGGGATTACTGCGACCTATTTTTCCAACACCGCATAGGCAAGTGGGTCGGGCTGGAGGATAATCTGGTAAACCAGGCTTACACTAATATAGACTTCGGCGTGGGCATAAGAGTGATCGAGGGGGAGCAGACAGGGTATTCCTTCACCGAGGAGATCACACCGCAGGCGATGAAGCTTGCAGCCAAAACCGCAGCGAATATCGCCAACCAGAGCAAAACCCAGCCTCCTGAGGAGCTGAAACTTCACCCCACACCAGGCTATTATCCTATACAAACATTATGGGAGGATGTAAAGGTCGACACTAAAATCCCCTACCTGCAGAAGATAAACGAGCGGATGTTTAATAACGATAAAAGGGTGGTCAAAGCACGGGTCTCGTTTTCAGACAGCACTACCTATATCCTGATTGCGACATCCGATGGAAGAGTAGTGTATGATTATCAGCCCAGCGCTTCTCTCTTTGCCACCTGTAATGCAGAGCAGAACGGAAGAAAAGAGGAGAATTACTTTGGTCTGAGAGGCCGCAGAGGTATTGAGTATTACACACCCGAGAACGTCAATCGCATAGCGGATGAAGTGGTTAAGAAAACAGTAGCTCTATTTGAGGCAGTGAAACCAGAGGGAGGGGAAATGGAGGTGGTGCTTGCAGCCGGAAGCTCAGGCATACTTTTACACGAGGCGATCGGGCACGGGATGGAGGCGGATGCTAACCGCAAAAAGATATCCATCTACTGCGACAAGATGAACCAGAAGATAGCCGAGAATTTTGTATCCATAGTAGACGATGGAACCCTGCCCAACCAGCGCGGTTCACTGAATATCGATGATGAGGGTAATGATACGGAGAAGACAGTTCTGGTGGAGAACGGTATATTGAAAAGCTATATGTGCGACCGTATCAGCGCTAATTATTATAAAGTAAAACCTACGGGAAACGGGCGTAGGGAGTCGTTCCGTTATTCGCCTATTCCACGAATGAGAAACACCTATATGCTGAACGGTCCTCATACCAAGGAGGAGATTATCCAGAGTGTGAAAAAAGGATTGTATGCCATTGATTTTACCAATGGAGAGGTTCGTATCGGTGCGGGTGATTTTACCTTCTACGTTAAAACAGGTTACCTGATTGAGGATGGGAAATTAACCTATCCCATCAAGGATGTAAACATCATTGGCAACGGGCCACAGGTATTGAGTAAGATGGTGATGGTAGCCAATGACCTTGGGCTTGACGAAAGCGGCGGAACCTGTGGAAAAGCTGGTCAAAGCGTACCGGTGAACGATGGCCTGCCCACCACCAAGGTGTCCTCGATCACAGTTGGAGGAGTGACTTCTTAAAGTTAAGGATTCAACAATAACCATAACGCCATAACTTAAAGATAAAGGTTGAAACTATGAATAAAAAACAAAGATTAGAATTAGCCGAATGGTCAGTAGCTCAGGCTCGAAAGGGAGGTGCAGATGATGTGGCGGTTAATGTGGGTAACAGCAGAGACATCGAAATCCAATTTCGAGAGGGTAATCTGGAGAAGCTTCAGGAATCAACCCAGAATTATCTATCACTCAGCATATATGCCAGCATGCGGTATTCAAGCCATTCCACCAATGATATCCGGAAAGAGTCGTTAAAAGGGTTCATCGAAGAGGCTATAGACATGACTAAATATCTGAACGAGGACCCGTTCCGTTCGCTTCCGGATCCCAAATATTATAAAGATCAAAAAGAGATGGATCTGAAAATCAAAGACATTGATTATGATAAAGTAACCTCTGATAGCAGAGTGAGTATGGCACGCGAGATAGAGAAAATCGCTATGGCTCAAAGCGATAAAATCATCTCCTGCACATCCTATTATGCTGATAATTACTATGAATCTGTTAAAGTACACAGCAATGGATTTAAAGGTGAAAATGAGGGCACATCTTTTTCAGCCGGGGTTGCAGTGACAGTAAAGGATGAGAAAGGACGTCCCCAGGACTATGACTGGCGGACTGTGCGCTTCCATAAAGAATTACCGGCACCTGAGGTTTACGCGAAATCTGCAGTCCAGCGCACTTTGAATCAAATCGGGCAGGTCAAGCTGAAATCAGGTCTTTACGATATGGTAATAGAAAACAGGGAAAACTGGAGAATTTTCTATTCCTTACTCGAGCCTTTAACCGGCCAGGCTCTTCAGCAGAAAAACTCTTTTCTGGAGGGAAAACTCGGGCAGAAGATAGGTTCGGAAAAATTCACCATTATCGATGATCCCTTCATCCAGTCAGGGTTATCCTCAATCCTTTATGACGGAGAGGGTATGGCAGCCAGAAAGCGAGTGATAGTGGATAAGGGTGTTCTGGAATCCTACTAT
>JAOUFL010000141.1 GCA_029858245.1 Candidatus Zixiibacteriota bacterium | reverse complement strand
CAACAGAGCCGGGTACTGATCGGACCAAGATGACCCTGGCTGCACGTCAGCAGCTCTACAAGTTACTGCAGTGGAAAGGATTCTACAGAGGTGATGTGAATGGTGATTATAAACTCGATGTTAGTGACGTAATCTCCATCATCAATTACATGTTCAAGAGCGGTGTAAAACCTCTGCCATTAGTGAATCAGGCGGATGTTAACTGCGATGGCTCGGTAACCACTGGTGATATTATCTATATCATTAACTACCTGTTCAAGAGCAGCGGGCTTGCACCAGTTGACAAGAACAGATGGAAACCCGAGATTGCACCGAGACCTGGATTGTTTGGAGACCCGATCTGGAAGAACTTACCTAAGTAACGAAAACTGAGATAGAGATGGATAAAATCCTTCCCCCCGCCAAAGGCGGGGGGAAGGATTTTTTTTAAAAGAGACGCATAACTTAGCGTCACTTTGGTTATTTCCTGAGCAGATTATGTGCCAGCAATTTTTTGATTGACAACTCTCTTCACGCATATTACCTTTTTAAAAAATTCTGTCCAGTTCAGAAAAAAGCATCGTCTGAATCTGGATTCGCAGAAAGGAGGCAGCTCAATGTGGGCATTGAAGATATTTATCATCCTGCTGGTGATTATGCTCCTGATCGGGTTTTCCATTTATAACTCCGGCGAATACGTGTCGGTTAACCTTTTTGGCTGGCAGTATTCCAACGTGCCTATGATTATCATTACCTACTGGTCGCTGGTCATAGGGATGTTTATCTCCTTTATCCTGGGGGTATCGTATTATCTGGTTATACAGAAGGAGATGAGGGAACAGAGAAAGGAGAATAAAAGGCTGATGGACGAGATAACCGCCTTAAGAAATCTGCCCCTGGAGGAGGAAAGGCCGGAACAGCAAATTAACGAATAACTACCTTTAAAAGATATTCACAGAATGGAGGTAAGGTGAGTCCATATCATATAGTATTGATTTTTGCGGTCAGCCTTCTAATCCTGATACTGTTCTCTTACTTCTGGATGAAATCCAGAAAAAAAGAGGAAGTCCCTTCGCAGAGGCTGTATGTCGATGCTTTGAAAGCCCTGGCAGCAGGCGATGAGAAGATCGCCTTCCAGAGGTTCAAGCAGGCGGTAACCGAGGATACTGAAAACGTAGATGCTTATTTGCATCTGGGCGACCTTTTTCGCAAAAGAGGGCAGGTGGAGAAAGCCCTGCAGATACATAATGAGCTGACTATGAGGTATGGGCTATCGGATGAGATTCGCATAGAGATATTCAAGAGTCTGGCTGAGGATTATCTCGTGGCTAAGGATTGGGATAGGGCGATTTCCATTCTGAACGATATTCTTAGATTGGAGAGTCGAAACCTCTGGGCAAAGAAAAAACTACTGAGCTGCTATGAGGAGCTTTCATCCTGGGAAGAAGCATTCAAGCTGAGAGAAGAGCTGGCAAAAGACAAAAAAGAGAAGGAGAAAAATTATCCCGTATTAGCCCTGTACAAGGTATATCAGGGAAATGAATTATCGGAGCGGGGAGAATATCACAAGGCTCGTCTGGCTTACAAGGAGGCTTTACATTACGATGAGAGATGTGTTCCGGCTTATCTTAATATGGGAGAAGCTTACATCAAAGACCAGAGACCAGAGGATGCCATTACCTTCTGGAAAAAGCTTCTGGAGATTGTTCCCCAGTGTGGATACCTGGTCTTCGACCGATTAGAAGAGCTGCTGTTCGATATCGGTAGTTATAACGAGATGGTTGCGATCTATGATAACCTGTTGAAGAAAAATCCAAAGGATATAAAAGCGCTGCAATCCTTAGCCACGATTTACGCAAAGATGGGGAGACTGGAACTGGCACAGCAGGGTTATAAAGGAATTCTGGATATAGACCCGGGCTACCTGCCGGCGCACCTTAATCTGATAAAAATCTATCAGGAAAGAAACCAGACGGATAAGGCAAAGGCTGCACTGGAGGAGCTTTCTTCCAGACTGGGGAAAAGAGGGGAAGCTTACGTCTGCTCCAGATGCGGGCATAAATCCGAAGAGCTTTTATGGCGATGTCCCGCCTGTAAGGAGTGGAATAGCCTTAACATATAATTTCGAAAGAATGAATGTGAAGCGGACTCGCATTTATATTACCTTGATATTCTGGGTCGCTTTCTTTTTTACTCAAGCTTCCTCCCAGAACCTCAGTTCAATATTACACTATTACCAGCAGGGTGACTTTCAATCAGCAGCCGAAGAGCTGGAGAGTTACCTGATATCGAATCCCTCGGATGCCGAAGCTTTATATCTTGCCGGAAAACTGGAAAGAGATGCAGGTAACTCAGTTAGGTATTACCATAAGATCTGGCAGGGCACATCTCTAGTTAAGAAGGAAGAGGCTGGTCTGGAGCTGTGTCTTTATTACCGGAGTGCAGGCTTGAAGGATTCGCTGATACAGTATTGTGCAGAGTTTAAAAAGAGTTTCCCTCGAAGCCAGCTGTTCCCGCAGGTTCTCTGGTTAGAAAGCCAGGCATATTTATCTTCCGGTAAAACAGTAAAAGCCCTGAAAGGGTTTGAGAACATAATCGGGATTTATCCTTATTCTCCCTGGGCTGCCTGGGCTCAGCTTGGCCTGGGGGAAGCTTATTTTTCACGGGGAGATTTCAAAAAAAGTCTGGAGGGATATAAGAAAGTTATTGACCGGTATGCAGAATCGGAAGTTTTCCCCTTAGCCCTTTCCGGGATCTACCGCCTGTTTGACATCACCGGTGATAAAGACAAATCCGTTCTCTACCTGAATCTTTATAAAGAGAAATACCCCCAGGGCATAGATACCGAGAGCGAGGTCATATCAGAGGAGCCCGGTGAGGTAAAAGAAGAGGGAAAGGCAGAAAAATTTACCGGAACAAAATATACCATTCAGATTGGGGTATTCAGTAAAAAAGAAAATGCAGACAGGATGATGGGGAATCTCGGTTCCAGAGGGTATTCTCCAGTAATAAGCTACAAGACCATCGATAAAAAAAAGTACTATTTAGTTCAGGTTGGCTCCTTCGATTCTCTTCAGGAAGCCCAGAAGATCAGAGAAAAACTGGAGAGGGAAGAAGGAGAGGTTTTTACGATCGTGATAAAATAAAATATTTTCCATAACCTGCCGTGTAATTCTCAAAAAAAGATGGAAAGATTTTCAACTCCCCTGATGCAACAATATAACCGGATCAAAAGCCAGTATCCGGATGAAATCCTTTTTTTCAGGATGGGAGATTTTTACGAGATGTTCGGCGAGGATGCCAGGATTGCCTCAAAGGTGCTGGGAATAGCCCTGACCTCCAGAGCACACGGTAATATGGAGAGGATTCCCCTGGCAGGAGTTCCTTATCACTCCGCAGACAAGTATCTGGCAAAGCTTTTGAAAGCAGGGAAGAAAGTGGTTATCTGCGAACAGACAGAAGATCCCGCAAAGGCAAAGGGACTGGTTAAAAGGGAGGTGGTGGAGATTATCACTCCCGGGACGATTACCCTCGACCAGGTTCTGGATAGCCAGGCAAATAATTATTTAGCCAGTATTTGCGATGGAAAAGAATTTTTGGGGATCGGCTTGCTTGATCTTTCCACCGGTGAGTTTAAAATAGATGAGATTTTACCGGAGAAACTCGGGGAGACACTGAACACCCTTACTCCTTCCGAAGTGCTGATTCCGGAGGAATGGGAGCAGGGCAGGATAAACGACCTGAAAAAAGGATTGAATTTCAATTTTACCCTGACACCCGTTGAGGGATGGAAATTCTCATATGATTTTGCATTAAGGCTTTTGCAGGACCATTTCAAAATCTTTTCCCTGGAGGGATTTGGCATCGCCGATTTAAAAGCAGGTATTTGTTCGGGCGGGGCAATTCTGTCTTACCTGAATCAAACCAAGAAAATATTGATTTTACATATAAATAAAATATCGAGGATATCTAATTCGGAAGAAATGTTTTTGGATTCGAATACCACCAGAAATTTAGAACTGCTATCTTCTATTGGAACAAAAGAGAATGACAAAACGCTTTTCGCTTTATTGAACAAAACAAAAACACCTATGGGTGCCCGGCTGTTGAAAAACTGGATTATCAGACCCCTTCTGAATCTGCAAAAGATAAAACAGCGGCAGGAAGGTGTGAATGAATTCTATGAGAACAACAGGTTATCCGGGATAACAGGTGAGAAATTGGGAGAGATATCCGACCTGGAAAGGCTCTCCGGCAGATTAGGGTATGGTCGGGCTAATCCGAGGGATATCATAAACTTAAAAGAATCGCTTAAAGTCCTGCCTGAGATCAAAAAGGAATTCGAAGGAAGCAGGGCAATCATACTTAAAGAAATTCATAACACCCTGCCCGATATGACGGATATGATAAAACTGATTGAAAATTCCATAGTTGATGACCCTCCTCTGGTTCTGCTTGAAGGCGGTATCATAAAAAAAGGGTATAACCAAAATCTGGATAAGCTGAAAAGCGAAGTTTCGGAAAATAAAAAGTGGATAGCCAATCTGGAAAGAAACGAAAAAGAGAAAACAGGCATTCCCTCTTTAAAAGTCGGATTCAATCAAATATTCGGATACTATATCGAGGTTACCCGTCCACATCTATCCAGGGTCCCTCCGGATTATCATAGAAAACAGACCATGGTCAACGCGGAGAGGTTTGTCACGCCCGAGCTTAAAGAGAAAGAAGCAGCTATTCTGGGCGCAGAGGAAAAGATTTTCAAGGAAGAATATGAGTTATTTTTAAAAATCAGAGATAAGATCGCTTTAAGAACAAAAGATATTCAGCTCTGCGCGGAGCTTATAGCCAGACTCGATGTTATGCTGTCATTCTCGGTTGTAGCAAAGGAGAACAATTACGTGCTCCCGGAGATTGAGGAGGGGGATGAAATCTATATCGAAGAAGGAAGGCATCCGGTTATCGAGCAGGTATTAGATTACGGGACATTCATTCCCAATGATACAAAACTGGGTGCTGAGGAGAGAATTCATATCATCACCGGACCTAATATGGCAGGGAAATCGACCTATTTACGCCAGGTCGGTCTGATAGTGCTTTTGTCTCAGATCGGCTCTTTTATCCCGGCTAAAAGAGCTAAGGTCGGCATAGTCGACCGCATCTTTACCCGGGTTGGGGCAATGGATAATATCTCGCTGGGGCAGAGTACCTTTCTGGTCGAGATGAATGAAACTGCCAATATCCTGAATAATGCTACCTCGAAAAGCCTCATCCTTTTAGATGAGATAGGCAGGGGAACTTCCACTTATGACGGGCTGTCCATAGCGTGGTCAGTGACGGAATACCTGCATAACAACCAGAGTATCTGCGCTAAAACCTTGTTCGCCACACATTATCACGAGTTAACCGAGCTGGCAAAGCTTCTTCCCAGGGTAAAAAACTATAATGTGGCAGTTAAGGAGTGGGAAGAGGAGATAGTTTTCTTGAGGAAGATCGTTCCCGGTGGTTGTGATGATAGTTATGGCATTCAGGTGGCTCGTTTAGCCGGGATACCCAGAAATGTATTAGATAGGGCAAAGGAGATTTTAGCTGATTTAGAGTCAGGTGAGTTTTCCTATGAAAAACAACCACAGCTCAAGAAGGCTCCGATGGTTAAGGATTTTCAGCTGAACATTTTCTCACCCGGTGAATATCAGGTTTGTGAGGAACTGAAGAAAATCGAGCTCGAGAAATTAACTCCCCTTGAGGCTTTGAATAAATTAGAGGAACTGAAAAAGAAGTTGAAATAAAAAATAGTAAACAGCAGACAGGGAAAAGAAACAAGTTATCGTCGGGATTAGTGAGGCAGTTACAAATTTTCAACGAACATATTATTTTTTCAGGATTGAAATTTCACACAAATAAAATAAATCTAAATTTTTAAACTTTTTTTTCCGAACTATTGACAAGGAAAAGAGTATATATTATAATCAAACAAGTTTTGGCAAACCTATAACCTTTTTCAAAGGAAGGGTAAGATGGGAAACTTTAGGATAGCGGTGCTATTATTCGTTAGTCTGCTATTTTTGACATCTCCGATTCAAGCCCAGTTCCTGGGACATCTCAGCACTGCCCGCACGGTACCCGTTGGGGGTTATGACCTTGGAGGATATTTCGGAGTTTACGAAGATGCCTTTGCTTTCTTCGGGCAGTTCAGGGGTGGTGTGGCGGAGTACCTGGATTTAGGAGTCAAATTGGGTATGATAAGTCTTGATTTTGCTGGAGAAGGCAGCGAGGGTATTATTCTGGGTGGAGACTTTAAGTATCAGCTTTTTGATGCGAATCTGGAAAAATCCTCGGGCGGTTTTCCCCTCGACCTCTCAATAGGTGCTGGACTGGAGTTTTTCAGTGTCACAGATTTTAATGTATTCTCTTTCGGAGCTAATTTCTGCGGTTC
>JAOUFL010000273.1 GCA_029858245.1 Candidatus Zixiibacteriota bacterium | reverse complement strand
CAAGCTCCTTATCAGCTCCCCGGCAATAAGCTCTTCTTTTATTCGGCTAAACCTTATCCGCTGACATCGAGAGACCATGGTAGATAAAAGTTTTTCCGGCTCAGAGCTCAATAAGAGCAAAAGAGAATCTTTTGGCGGCTCTTCCAGAGTTTTGAGAAAACAATTCTGTGCCTCTGTCGACATCTTTTCCGGTTCTTGAACTATCAAAACCTTATATCTTCCTTCAACCGGTGTTAAGAGAAGGTTTCTCTGAGCACTTCTCATCTCGTCGATGGAAATAGACCCCGGTTTTTCGAATTTGACTATTTTATAGGGACTGGAGATTTTCTCATTAAGGAATTTAATCCGGTTATTCTGCTCCTCTTTTTCTTTTTCATTTTTACTCTTTTTGCCCGGGGAAGGAGGAGGAAGGGGAAAAATTAATCTCAAGTCCGGATGAGCCAGACGGTTTATCTTCTTACAGGATAAACACTCTCCACGGGGGTTTTCCTTCACTTTCAGACAATTTAACATCTTGGCAAATTCAATAGCAGTGAACCATTTCCCAATCCCGGGGGAGCCGGTAAAAAGATAAGAGTGAGCAATCCTTTGTTCTTTTACTGCTCCCTGCAGGATTTTCTTGACAATCTCCTGATTTAAAATATCTTCAAAAGCCATTATCTCAACCATTCTAAGGGGTCAAGCTGTTTTTTACCTTTTCTTATCTCAAAATGAAGCCCATTTTTCGATCCATCAATTCTGCCTATTATCTGAGATGAACTAATCCCCTGACCCACACCAATCAAAACCTCGTTCAGGTTCGCATAAACCGTATAATAACCCCCGTAGTGTTGAATTATCACAAAGTTACCATATCCTCGCAACCAGGAGGAATAGACTACTTTCCCCTCCGCTACTGCTTTAACCTCAGTAACCGAGCCGGGTTCTATGTCAATACCCGGGTTGAAAACATTGGTGTTAAATTGAGGTTCTTTTTGTTCTCCAAAACCCAGGATTATCTTGCCCTTTATGGGCCATTCCAATCTCCCTTTTAAAACCTGGAATAGTTCACCTGAGACAGACTCTTCTTCCCCGGACCTTTTTTCCTCTAAGGTGGTTAAGAGCTCCTCAAGTTCTTTTGCACTTTTCTCCAGCTCCTTTACCGACTTAAGATGAGCTTCCTTTTCTGTGCGTATTGATTCCAGTCTTTTCTTCTTCTTTCTCTTCTCTTGCTCTCTTTTCTTCTCCTCCTTGTCTTTCTCTTTTATCAGTGAACTCAGCTCAATCCTTTTCAACTCCAGGTCTTTTTTAGTCTTTTCTACGTTATCAATATCTTTTGATATCTCCTGAATCAAGGTCTGATCCTGTTGGGTGATCAGTTTGATAAACTTCAATCTTCTCATAAGATCAAGAGGAGAAGAGGCACCAATAAGTATCTCGTATTCTCTGAACCTCATATATTTGTATATATCCCTGAGCCTTGAACCCAGCTCCATCCTTTTATCCCTTAATCTGGATTGGGAATACGTTAGAGATTTTTCTTCTGCCAGAATTTCTCTTTTCACCTCTTTGGATTTAGAGTTAAGTCGCACAACCAGTTTATCTATAAGTTCGATCTCCTCTTCTAAGTTTTTTATCTCCACAAAAACAGATGATTCTTTCTTCGAGAGATTTTTAATTTTTACCCTTTTCGCTTCTAACTCTTTTCTGATTTTTTCTAACTCGCCCTTTTGTTCCTCGATGTTCTCTTCTAAATTCTGGGCTTTGACTTCCATTCTGCCCGAATTCAGCAGAACCAATCCTCCAAAACTACATACCAAAAGGACAAAAAATAATTTAATTGGGTGCATCATTTGATTCTCAATATAGATTTTTCCCTCCTGAAAGAAGCCCGGCTAATCCACCTAAAAGAAATCCGCTTAAAAGAAATGCAACTGAAAGTACTCCTGATAGAAAACTAATGCCATATCCTGAAAAGCTGAAGATCCTATGGAGAACAAACAAAGTCGAAAAACTCAAGATCGCACTGCCAAAACCTTGAATTGCACCTTCCCAAACGAAGATCTTCCTTAAAAAATTACTTCCCGCCCCCAGCAGGTTCAAAATTTTCAGCTCTTCTGATATCGACCCGCGTATCTCCTTTAAAGTATGAATCATTAAAAACAACGATCCCGAAATGATAAAAATACCTAACGCCAGGTTGATCCAGAGGAAGATTTTGAAAATCTTTTCAATTCTTGTAACCCAGAATCGTCCGTAGTCTATTTCCTCCACCCCTTTTATCTTCACAATCTGAGAAGAGAGCTTCTGCATCTTCTCCTGATTTTGATACGATGGCTTTAGTTTCACTACCCAGGAAGAGGGCAAAGGATTAGATTCCAATCCTTTTAGTATATCCTCTCCTAAATATCCCTTTAGTTCTTGTAAAGCCTTTTCCTTGGTACGAAATATA